>JAMIQD010000141.1:0-1607 GCA_035914755.1 Pseudobdellovibrionaceae bacterium
GTTTTTTAGGCTAGAGCTTTTGCTTAAGGTAATGTGCTGTTTAGACATGCTAAAGAATAAACCATCATCTGGGGTTGGGATCAAGCAGAGAAAAAATAACGCTTATTTGCTGAGCGACTTAAATGTCTCGTTATGCGACTCAGCTCGATTTTGATTTTGCGCTTTAAGCACATTCTGCCAAATTTTCTTTGAAACCGGGCCCGGAAGCCACTCCTCGATTTGCGAGACCTTCTCTGGATCAATTGCGGACCAGTGATATAGAATTTCAGCTTTAACCCCAGCGAGGGATTCCCGCTGCGCGGGATCCATTTGGGTATTTTCGATGGTATTATCTGCGATCACTTCCTGAAGTGCCGCTTCTGCGGCGGCACTTTTTTCATCTTTGATAGCCTCTAGCAGCAAATCCGTTGCCGCGTTCTTAGCCTCTTCAGAATCTGACTCCTCGGTTGCTGGGGTCTTTAAATAGGTCCCTAAATTTCGAAGCATTTCATTATTTTCTAAAAATGACTTCCGTAGGGCCTTTTCTTCATCTGTTAAAAAAGCTTTGTTTTTTATCACTCGGTACTGTTTTAGTTCTTCAGCATGGGGAGGGCCAACTGCGGTAGCACTCAACTCTTTTTCTCTGGCTTCAGATACAGAGCTTTGTCCTTCGCTCTTTGGTACGCCGACCTGAGCCATTGCCAATCCCTGATCTGAAATACTTTCTTTGGCGATCTCGGCATCTTCAGCAACCCCAGAAATAGAATTGTGGCGGGTCTTAAAGACTATCCCCGCCACAACGATTACTAACACAATACCAATCAGAGTCTGCTTATTCATTATTTAAAAATTCCAGCCGTTAAATTATTTTTAAATATTTTTCGGTTGATGTTTTCTGCTCCTTGATTCTGGAAGTAAGCTGTTCCGTTCAAATACCCATTAGTGATAACGATATTTTTATGGATTTCAGCGGAGTTCACAAACAAGTTGTAGACTTTACCATAGAAGTTAACTCGGTCTGCAGAAACAATTTCGTCCAACTTTCCGCCGAGCTCAACAAGACTTTCTCCTGCCACAAAGTCACCAGCGAGCTTCAAAGAACCATCAGCCGCTACGACAGGGTGATTTGGAGTGAGTCTCAAAGTACGACCTGACTTCATTTTAAAGTCAATGATCTCCTGGTTAGTGTCAATCAATTCAGTCACCCATTGCTGAACTGAAGTTCTCATTACTTTCTTTCCACTCATTGAATCTGAGCTAGCCATTGTTGCAACTCGTTTATACTTCTGAGTGAAGGCTTCGATAAAGGACACATATTTCAGATCCTTCTTTTTTTCTACTTCAACCAGTATTTGCTGTTCAGGAGTTGCACATGAGGACACGCACACCGCTGCAATATAGGCCGTGGCAGGAACAGCGCATGAGGCGCTCGGATTTGTTGGAGCAATCCACGGAGTTTCTGGATTGGTTGCACGGTTCATAAAGGTTGGATACATTTGTTGTTTAGACTTTCCACCGTTGTTAATTGTGAGCTTAGTCCCCTTCGATGTTTTATTTACATTGGCAAAGTTTGTTAAGAACTCTTTAATCGCAGGCACTTGGTCTTGGCATTTGACCATCCACTGATA
>JAMIQD010000142.1:0-3433 GCA_035914755.1 Pseudobdellovibrionaceae bacterium
TCGAACCAAAATCTCACCATCTTCGGCAATTTTTAATTCAACATCGCCGATGGGCCGACCAACGGAGCCAAAGTTGTAGTTGAAAGGGGTGTTGATGGTAATCGCAGCTGTGGTTTCTGTCAGACCATAACCTTCTAAGATAAGAACACCCGCAGCATGAAAGAAAACTGAAATTTCAGAAGAGAGAGGGGCTCCACCACTGATGGCAAACCGCAAACGGCCACCAAAAGCTGAGGTCACTTTATTTAAGACTAACTTTTTTGCGAGTTCATAAGTTATCAGAAGATCAAGAGGAATCATTTGTCTGGTGAGTTTTAGCTCAGTGATTTGGCGTCCGATATCGACGGCCCAGTCAAACAACTTTTTTTTCACAGGAGAGGAGTCGACTTGAGCACCGATGGCTGAATATATTTTTTCAAATATACGTGGTACTGAAATTAAAAAAGTAGGGCGTATTTCGACCAAGTTGCTACGAAGTTTTTCAATACTTTCTGCATATGCCATGGTGAACCCCATATATGCATGGCCCCAATGTTCGATTCGCCCCATGACGTGTGCATAGGGAAGAAAGCTAAGAGACGTATCTTTGTCGCCGACTCCAAAGATCGGAAAAGTCTCGCTGACTTCAGAAATCACCTGGGTATGGGTAATGACGACGCCCTTCGGAACTCCTGTGGTGCCTGAGGTGTAAAGGAGTGTCGCAATATGCTCAGGCGTGAGTTCAGAACAAAGATCTTCAAAAATATTAGGAGACTTTTTTAATAAGGAGTCTCCTTTTTCGAGAACTTGGTTCCAGTCCAATATCTTTGAATTTTTTAGTTTCGCAGTGCTTTCGTTATCGATGAAAATGACGTGTTCGACAGAACAACATTCCTTTTCGATTTTTTTCCACATCTCGAGCATCGCTATGTTTTCTAAAATGAGAATTTTTGCCTCTGAGTTATTCAAGATGAAACGAATATCTTCGTACGTGTTGTTCTGGTAAATAGAAACTACGACCCCTTGAACTCCCATGGTGGCCAGATCTATAACGGACCACTCGTAGCGGGTGGATGACATAATCGCGACACGATCTTGAGGGTTTGTCCCGAGTGAAAGCAGGCCCGCGCCAAATTGTTTTATATCTTCATAATAAGCGGGCCAACTTTTACTATTCCACGAATTCGATTTTTTATAAATGACAGCTTTTTCTGCATTCCGAGTTCGAAATGACAGAATGCTTTGTCCGATAGTTGTGCGCGAAGAGAGGTTCTTTTTTGACATAGATTATTGACCTGAGGGTTTTCTTTGGTCGATTCCGAGAATCAGTTCAACGGATTTCTTTTGGTCCGCTTGGATTGTGATTATTTGTTCTGATGACAACTTTCGGAATGGATCGTACGCCATAACTCTGACTGGCATGCCGGCGGGAATTGCGTACTTTGTAATGGGGGGCTTTTCGCCAAGTCGAATTCCATTGACATAGACGACAGTATTGAGCCCTCCGTTCGGAACTGCGATTGAGATGTAACCGGCTCGCTGTAGCGGCTGCATCGACATCGTAAACATTGAGCCATTTTGCATAGCTCGTACAGTACCTTCGTAATTCAAATAGTTCTCTTTCTTGAGGGTCACGACGTAGTCTTTATAGGCTTCAAAGGAGCGTCGATTGGGAGTGAAGGCTCCAGTATCTTCGCCATTGATATATATTCGTGCGCCAACAGGGTCACTAGTCAGGGTGACTGTGTATTGGGCTGTTGATGCAGCCTCAATTTTTTGTGGTGTTGCGATTGCCTGAGGCGGCGCTTTTTCAACTTCGTTGTTCAAGATGTTTTTTGCTAAACGCTGACCCATGGTGGTGGAATAGAAATAGTATCCCCCGAAACCTAAGCCGATAAGAATAACGGCGCTCAGGGCCCACGAGAGAGCTTGTTCGACGACAGATCGCGCAGGAGTGCGGGCCTTCGTTAAAGTGTAGGTACTGGTTATCTTCGTATTAAATGTAGGATTTGCCGATGATTTTGTGCGATTCGCTTCTCGATTGTAATAACTTTTGCGAGCAGATGGAGCGCCGGCATTTGACTTCAAATTTTCGAGATTAATTTTCATCTCGGTGCTCATATTAATATCGAGGTTGTCACTTTCGTCTACCCTAAAGTTGGCATCTCCCGGTACTCCGGCGGGAGTTTGATTCGGAATTTGAGCGATATGTCCAATAACTTCTGTTTTGCCATCCACAGTACGGGTGACTAGTGTCTTATCGTCTTGAACCTGGACGGAAAGCTTTGCGTATTCAACAAGACGTCTTTTTTGTTCCAAATATATTTGAGAAAAAGCTGTCTTTACGAAAACACTGAAGTCGTGCGGAGAAAACTCAGGATATTGAGTGTTTAAAAACCTATTTAGATCTCGGTGAAGGGCTGCTGCGGTTTGATATTGAAGACTTTTGTCCTTCGCAAGGGCCTTATTTACAATTCGCTCTAATTCAGGGGGAATAGAAGGGTTTATTTTACGAATGCTTGGAATCTGGCAGTCGCGGATCTTTCGTAGTATTGCGGCCTCACTGCTAGAGGTGAATAGGCGGTCATTCGCAAGTAGCTCCCAAAGGACAATTCCGAGAGAGAAAACATCAGTGCGTAGATCAATCGGAAGGCCATCCGCTTGCTCGGGACTCATGTAACCAAACTTACCTTTGAGGGTGCCCGCTTTAGTGACTTCCATTTGGGTTTCAGCTTTGGCGATTCCGAAGTCGATGATTTTTGTTTCGCCCTCAAAACTGACCATGATGTTTTGCGGACTCATATCTCTGTGAGTAATGTTCAGCGGACGCCCGGTGCTGCCATCAATACAGCGGTGTGCGTGATCCAGTCCAGCAGATACTTCTTTTGCGATGTAAACGATCTGTTCGGTGCTAAATTGCACGTTCGATTTTTTCATCTCGTTGACGATTTGTCGGAGGTTTCGCCCTTCAACATATTCCATTACCAAATAAAATTGGCTATGTTCGACTCCGAAGTCATAAATTGAAACTACGTTTCCGTGATTGAGGTTGACCGCGATCTTCGCTTCTTCTTTAAACATGTCGACGTAGTCTTGGCTTTGAGAGTGTTGTGGAAGAATGCGTTTAATCGCGACAAACTTATGAACACCAACAGCGCCCGCAGATTTTGCAAGATATACTTCGGCCATCCCGCCAGATGCGAGTTTTTCCAAAAGTAAGTATTTGCCAAATTGCTCGAGCTGTTGTGACATCAGAAGAGGTTTCCCATATGCTTGTTATATCGGTAAGGTATTGAAAACACTTAACCAAACTGGACCTTAAATCGTATGAAATGGATTGGCTTGACGGGGGGGATCTCTGTCGGAAAAAGCACGGTTACAAAAATCCTCAGGACCTTGGGATATGAGGTCTTGGACGCAGACGAGTTCTCTCGCCAAGTTACGGCACAAAACG
>JAMIQD010000143.1:0-1908 GCA_035914755.1 Pseudobdellovibrionaceae bacterium
TTGCCTCGCACGTTCGCAACATCTGGATAATCACTCACTCCGCCGATCGCGCTAAAGTAATAATTAGAACGATGTTTCTCGACCACCTCTTCGACGGCTTTTGCACGGAGTTCATCACGAACGATGTCCCGTAGGTCCTCTTTCGGCTCTGCCGGCAACACGGCTACTGGAGGCATTGGCACCGGCTGCTGAGGCATTGCGACCGCGCTTGCATTTGTTTGCTCAATCTTGTTGCCAAACAAAAGCTCTGCGCGCCGTTTTTCATCTTCGAGACGAGACTGCTCGAGCTTTTCGACGATTTTTTGCTCAGTTTGTATCTCAGCATCTTGACGAGATTTTCTCATCATTTCAGCCTTAGACTCTACCAAGGGTGAAGACTCGATGATCGCCACAGGTTGCTTTTGCACCTGTGAGGTTTGCGTCTGCGCATTGGCATTTGAGGTCGGCGTCGCCTGATTCAATATATAGATAGGCTGAGCTCCATGATTGGCAGTGCCCGCCACAGACCCCGAAACAGGAGCTGGAGCCGCGACAGCGCCGCCGGCCTGTTTATTCGCGTACATTTGGTCAAGTTCTTGATCGACTTCCGCGTCGATATTCGCCCCTTGAGCCAAGCTCAAATTTGGAACGACCATCAAAGCCGCAAGGACAGAGAAATAGATACTTTTCATAAGGTCTCCTCGTAGTTCAACTTTTGATCACACCCACGAAAGAGCAACGCCTGTGCCAAAAAGACTCCACAGCACAGCTCCTACGTAAGTAACTGATATTATGGACCGAACTACAAAACCCCAAGGAGTGCGTTTCGGCACCGAATACGCGAATTTGACTGTTTTTACGACAGCTTCGTGAAAGGATTTCAAAAAAAATCGAGAAACTTCTTGAACTCAGGGGCCACCTTACATTAGAAATAATGGCTCTTTACCAAACATGGCCCTGTGGTGGAATTGGTAGACGCGCTGGACTCAAAAGAGTTAGGCGTCGGAAACTTTAGCTCACAAGGCCCTGTAATGAGGATTGTTTTAGGTAGTGCTGGTGGACGACTGGCCGAAATGCTGGTGGATTTGTCTACTACCTTAGACTTGCTTACAGACGATCTGTAAGAGCTAATAGGTTCTTTGATAATTGAATATGAAGTTTAAAATGGCCCTGTGGTGGAATTGGTAGACGCGCTGGACTCAGACGGTCAGGTAATAACTGACAAATAAATTGAGTGCCCTTGGGGAAACCCTCGGAGTAGAACCGCCCAAATTCGGTGAAGGCTTATCTAAGTAAAATTAGACTGCTAATGCCGAGCCAAGCCTTAGAGAGAAATCTCTTCGGAAGGTGTAGAGACTAGACGAGCGGGACCTAAAGCGGTTGTGAAAACATCCTCTACGGTCAAGGCATAGTCCAGACCACAAACCCCTAACAAGGGGCTGGTGAAAACCAGAGTGGTAAGAAAATCCAGTATTCGCAAGAATGTGGGAGTTCGATTCTCCCCGGGGCCACCATTTTTAAACTTCTTAATTCAATGATCTTTTCTTTCTTCGTATTCACCTAAATTTAAACTGAACAAGACGGCAGGCAATCGCCTTTAGTCCATTCGTCTCGTTTAGACCATTTAGGAAAGAGCCGAAATGAAAGAGATGTCGAACACCGCCCAAAGAATCAATTTTACTATCAAATATCCTGACTTTAAAGGCAGGAACTCCTTCGCCTTACTGAAGGTCATTCACTATAAAGATGGCACTCCTAAAAAAGCGGAAACAATCACTAACGACCGCATCAAGGCTCTTAATCACGAATGGGAAAACTCCAAACAGACTGAAACCAAGCGGGACGAACTTTTGAGACTCGCCAAGGAAATCAGGGCCGAAGTTCATAGAAGCCAACAAATCCGAGACGGAAAAGTCAGGCTCGTTAAAC
>JAMIQD010000144.1:0-4123 GCA_035914755.1 Pseudobdellovibrionaceae bacterium
CAGAGGCAGAGGGCGTGACAGGAAAAAGCCGTTAGGCCCTGGCGCAGACCGATGCAAAGGGAGGATTAGGCAAATGCAGCAGCGAGCGATCTTACAAAAGAACTTTCGCTGGAGAGACTTGTCCAAAACAGATTCAAAGTCGCAAAATGCCTAACTTTATCCAAGCGCTTAAGCCATGTCAGATTGAAAAGAAAAAATTGGGTCGTGCTTGTTCCCTAATGTGACTCCTTCTCCTGCCTTTCGGCGTGGGTAAAAGGAGATCACATATGGAACAAAATCAAAATAACTACATCACTCTCGAAATGAATCTAAAGTTTCAAATGAAAGACTACAGACTCGTACTAGGATTCAAGCGCGTTTGGATTATTGCGATTGTCGTGGGAGTAATTCAACTTGCAACATGGTTCGTGAAGAATCGGCAATGAGCCGATTCTTTTTTTGATACATCAAAACTTCAGAAACACCTTTTTTAGGACAGCCATGATGGCTTCCATCTCTACCCCTGGGATATTTTCCATCACTTGCTTGAATTGTATTTTCGGCAATAGTCCGAGCTTTTGAATTGCGGACGCCACATCTTTTTCTGGCTGTCCCGTAAGAGCTATTGTTTCTTCGCCTGTCAGAACAGCAGCAAGTCTCCAAATATCTTTGAGATGTTTTTGGATAGACTTTTCTTCTGCGGTTTTGTCGCCGGATTCTCTTCGTTCGAAAAGTTCTCGATGTGCCCTGGCCTTCAGGCAGATATTTGCAATTGCATTAATAAGCGTGATTCCTGATCCTGAATAGACAAGATTGTTTCGAATGAGATCAAAGTATTCGTCATCAAGTAAAATTGCAGAGAGTTTTTCTGCCGAATCGCTTTTAATGGGAATAATGTATTGTCCTTCTTCAAGCTGAAGCTCCAGTTCATTCCGCGCAAAAATCTCGATCATGGCGGGACATTCTTTTTTAGCAGGCTCTCTAAAACGATAGTATTTCGGAGTAGTTTCTGTTGATTCTTTGGTTTTGTAACTGCCGTCTTTAATGTAGGCAAGAATGCGGGTATTCAGTTCGTCAGAACGTCCGAGTACAACCAAATCGACATCCTTTGTTGCTCTGAATTCAAGCCCTTCATCGTCCATGAGAATAGCGGCGGCACCACCACCAATGATAACGTAATCGGCCTCTAGTCCTTTTAGAGTATCGCAAAAATGATCGAATCCGTGTGGGCGTGCCATCAATTACTCCTTATTCCTGATGAGCCCATAGGTATTTAGCATTTCATCAAGAGCTATCTGAACGCGGTCGTCAGGATGATTTCGCATAGAGAAAAATACTTCGATGGGATTCATCACGCCATCAGAAGAAAAAAGGCGAGGGTCTTCTTTCCAGATTTGCACAACACTGGGCTTGTCAAAATCACCGTCTGGTTTGGTGTCTTTTGGTTTACCTTGATAGATGTTTCGAAACTCTCCCGCTGTCATTGCAATGGTCTGCTGCTTTGGGGCTGCAAGGTTTGAATATTGGGCCAATGCCGTTTCTCCCGCGATGCTATAAGTACCACGATCATTCGGAATGTAGTTTGTCTGCACCTCTCGAAAAAATGGCGCAAACGATGCTGCGAGGGTTTTTTCCCAAATTTTCTGAGTCTCATTCTTGATGTATATTTTTGTAGGCCCCGAGCCTTGAATGAGTAGAAATCCATGTGCAGCTAATTCATTCAAAATGGGATTCAGTTTTGAAGACGAGAGCTTGGTCTGCTCACTCAATTTTTGGTGCAGAAACTTGTGGGTAAACTCTTGCGGGATCTTATTTGTTAAAAGTCCTGCGATAATTTTTAGAGAGAATGGGGTCAAAGTTTCTTTTTTACCTTCAAGATCAAATTTGAGCTTTGGTTCAAATTTTTTGAGCTGTCCAAATTTGAGCCCTAATTCTGGCGCAAAAATGGATTCGTCTTTGTAAATAAAAGGTATGCGATACTTCACAAGAAGGGGGCGGTGTTTAGGGGGCATGTGGTCCGCAATAACAATAATGTGCGCATCAAGTTTTTCGGCAAGTTGTCGGTAGATGCGCGTGAGATGTTCGAGCGTGATATTTTCTTTAGGCACCACGAGATAGAGAGGGGCACCAAGGCCCTCCAGAGGAAAATCATAGAGCTGGATAGATTCTTTGATCCAAACAGGGAGGCCCTTGAGCACGTCCCCGCTAAGGTGGCGAAGCTCACCTTCAGTGCCGCCTGGGTAGAGGGTTCGTAAGGCCCCCAAGTTCTTTCTAAGGACATTTATCTCCATTTACTAATAATAACAGCATTATACGATTTTGCAAACCATATTCATAAATTTATGAATATGGTTTGAAGAACTGTATATTATTGAAATTATTAATCTATCTCATCTTTGGATCGACTAGCAAGGCCTAAGGTATTGACTATCATTCTAATATTCATTAGAATGATAGATATGAAAAGACAAACTAAAGATGCCCTGTATGAACAGTTCGCAAGATCCACAAAAGCTCTCTCAAGCCCCAAGAGAATTGAAATTTTAGATCTTCTTTGCCAAGGCGAAAAGACGGTTGAGGCGATAGCCGAGCAAGCAAATCTTGGAATCAAAAATGCTAGTGCTCAACTTAAAGAACTCAAATCAGCTCTTCTTGTTGAAACCAGACGCAATGGAAAATACGTCTACTATCGAATTTCAAATAACTCAGTCGCTGACTTTCTTTTAGGCCTTCGAACATTCAGTGAAAAACAATTTTCTGAAATTCAAAAAATTGCCTCCGCATCGTTCAAGGACATCGCTTCAATGGAGCCCGTGAATCGAAAGCAACTCTTAGCCCAAGCAAAAAAGGGCGAAATCATTCTTTTAGACGTCAGACCCTCAGATGAGTACGCTCAGTCGCATTTGCCATTTGCCGTATCAATTCCAATTTCCGAGCTTAAAAAAGAACTTCGAAATCTTCCCAAAGACAAAGAGGTCGTGGCGTACTGTCGTGGACCGTACTGTTTCTTTGCAAGCGAAGCTGTTGAGATTCTTAAGCAACAAGGTTTTAAAGCATCTCGTCTGAAGGACAGCGTTCACGAGTGGGCCTCACACGGTCTTCCGATTGAATCACCGCAGGCAGTGTAAAGTGAGCACGCTTGCCTCCGCTTTAGTTCCAAAACTAGGTCTGAAGGAAAACTGGTATCAGTTCACTTTACTCGTGATCGTAAACGCCTTTGTCGGCGCGATGATTGGTCTTGAACGCACCATCCTTCCACAAATTGCAGAGAAAGAATTTGGAATGGTCGTTAAAACGGCGATTCTTTCCTTCATTGTAGTTTTTGGTTTCACAAAGGCGTTCACCAATTATTTTGCAGGCCGATGGGCAGATCAATTGGGGCGAAAAAAGATTCTTGTTCTTGGATGGCTCATTGCGATTCCGGTTCCGTTCCTTTTGATGTGGGCACCAAGCTGGACGTGGATTCTTGTTGCAAACGCTTTTCTTGGTGTGAGCCAAGGGCTTACTTGGTCCACAACCGTAATCATGAAGATTGACCTTGTAGGGCCAGAACGCCGTGGCCTTGCTATGGGCTTCAATGAGTTTGCTGGTTATTTCGCGGTAGCAGTTTCCGCTTTGGTCACAGGATATGTGGCGAGTCACTACGGGCTTCGTCCCCAGCCATTTTATTTGGGGGGAGTTTATGTCGTCGTAGGACTTTTGATGAGTCTTCTTCTGGTGCGGGAGACAAAAAACCATGTTGCTCATGAAATAAAGCTAGGTTCTGAAAACGGAAATCATCTTGAAGAATCACTCACTCAGAAAGAAATCTTTCTTCGAACGACTTTAAGCGACAAAAATCTCTCATCCGTCACGCAGGCGGGTTTTGTAAATAACCTTAATGACGGGATGGCTTGGGGACTCTTTCCAATAGTTTTTGTAACTCACGGGTTGGGTCTTAAGGAAATTGGCTGGCTTGCCGCTATCTATCCGGCGACATGGGGTCTTAGTCAGCTTTGGACGGGTCACTTATCAGACTCTTTAGGACGCAAAAATTTAATTGTTTGGGGTATGTGGATTCAATCTATTGGGATTGTCGTCACGATGCTCTCAAATAAATTTCCAGGATTTGCCCTGGGCGGAGTTTTATTGGGGGTTGGTACTG
>JAMIQD010000145.1:0-5683 GCA_035914755.1 Pseudobdellovibrionaceae bacterium
GACTTTAAGGGCAGTCTAGCCGAGATTAAGTGGGACAAAAAAGAGATGGTGATTTTGGCGGAGGATGATTACAAGCTCGAAGCCATAAATAGTATTCTTCAGTCGAAACTTCATCGGCGCGGCGTAGACATAAAGTCCTTCAAATTCGAAAAGGCGGAGCCAGCTGGCGGTAAGATGTTGCGTCAGAAGATAACCATGGTACAGGGTATCGAAAAAGAAGTGGCCAAGGACATCGTAAAATTGATTAAGGACTCTAAATTAAAGGTTCAGCCGCAAATTATGGACGATAAGGTTCGTGTAACAGCAAAAAGCATCGATGAGCTGCAGGAAACCATGGCTAAAGTCCGGTCTAGTAGCTTTCCGATCCCCCTACAATTCAACAATTTGAGATAGGAATTTCACTTGCACCGATATTTGACTGTGATAAATTGGAAAAAGTTATTAACTGCTCCGCGTTCGATGTTCCTAGAGTTTTTTTCTCATGGCTTCCGCGGTCTAAGATCCCAGGAGGTACCCATGGGTAAAAAGTTATATGTAGGCAATCTTCCTTATTCAATCGACGATGCTCGTCTTCACAGCCAGTTCGCTGAGTTCGGCTCAGTTGCTTCTGCTAAGGTTATCACTGACCGTGAAACTGGCCGCAGCAAGGGTTTCGGTTTTGTTGAGATGGATTCTGACTCTGAAGCGGACTCAGCTATCGAGAAGTTGAATGGCGCTGAGCTCGACGGTCGCGCAATCAATGTTTCTGAGGCTCGTCCTCAAGCTCCACGTGAAGGCGGCGGCGGTCGCGGTGGTCCTCGCGGTGGCGGCGGCGGACGTGGCGGATTCGGCGGCGGTGGACGCGGTGGCGGCGGCTACGGCGGTGGTGGCGGCGGACGTTACTAAAAATTAATTGCTTGTCAGTTATTTGAAGAAAGAGTCTCATGTGTTCCATGAGACTCTTTTTGTTTTTGGCGACTTCCCTTTTTTATATTTCGTTTGGACAGGCTCTAGAAAAAAAACTTGTTGTCATTGGCGATTCACTCACTGAAGGCTATGGCGTTGCAAAGGAGTCTGCTTTTCCGGCACTTCTTGAAAATAAAATTCAGGCCTCCGGAAAGAAGAATTGGGCGGTCGTGAACTCGGGGATCACCGGGGCAACGACAGCCTCGGCACTGGGGCGGGTAAAGTGGGTCTTTAAATCGAAGCCAGACCTGCTCCTACTTATTCTGGGCGCAAACGATGGACTCCGCGGGCTTAAAGTAGAAGAGAGCGAGAAAAATCTTTCTGTTGCGATCGAGTTAGCACAAAAAGAGAAAGTGCCCGTCATCCTTGGCGGTCTGTATATGCCACCGAATTATGGCAAGGACTATACTGATAAATTTAAAAAAATGTACACGCAACTGGCTAAAAAGCATAATGTGCCTCTGATCCCATTTGTTTTGGATAAAGTTGCAGGAGATCCAAAATATAATTTGGCGGATGGCATTCATCCAAACGAGGCCGGCCACAAAATTGTTGCCGAGACAATTTATCAAGAAATTAAGGATCTACTATGAGTCTCGTAATCAGAAATTTGCATAAGAGCTTTTATCAGGGTGATGACAAAGTGCCCGTTTTAAAATCATTGAACACTGAAGTCAAAAATGGCGAAGTTGTTGCGATCGTTGGCGAGTCTGGGAGTGGAAAGTCCACCCTTCTGTCACTTCTTGCGGGCCTTGATCGTGCTGACTACGGCGAAGTGATTGTTGATGGCGTGGATCTTAGCAAACTTGACGAGCGCCCTTTGACAAAATTTCGCGGTGAGAATATCGGCATCGTCTTTCAACAATATCATTTGGTGGCTCACCTAACAGCCCTTGAAAATGTCATGTTGCCCTTAGAGATTTTAAAAAAGAATGACGCGCGCAAGACGGCCGAGTCGCTATTAAACGAAATGGGTCTCGAGCACCGCTTGCACCAGTTTCCGAGTCGAATGAGCGGGGGCGAATGTCAGCGAGTTGCCATTGCGCGGGCCTTGGCCGTTCAACCAAAAATTATTCTGGCAGATGAGCCGAGTGGAAACCTTGATGTTCGCACGGGCGAGAGGGTCATGGATGTTTTTTTTGAAATCACAAAAAAATATCAGATCACAACTATTTTGGTGACCCATAGTGAGGCTTTGGCCAAAAGATGCCAGCGGGTGTTGCGTTTATTTGAAGGGCAATTGTTGGAGGCCTAAGTGTTTTTAAAGTGGGTCCTGCGTGAGCTTCTAAGGAGTTGGAAGTTCGGTTTATTTTTTATCTTTAATTTAAGTTTGGGTCTCTCGGGCTATGTGGCTCTTGAGGGATTCAAAATTTCATTGCAAGAGAAAATGAATCAAAATGCCAAGGCTATTTTGTCGGCGGATCTGGCAGTCTCGGCTCGGCGTGAGTTCACTTCTGAGGAAGTAGCGCAAATAGACAACATACTTGGCGCGAAGGCAGATCGAAGTCAAACTTATGAGTTCTTCGCAATGCTCAATTCAAAACGAGGATCCCGTCTGGTGTTAGTTCGAGCCGTCGATTCGAAATATCCTCTCTACGGCAGTCTTGAGCTTGTGTCGAAGAAGAAAATATCGGGCGAAAGCGAAAAAGAGATTTTGCGCACCCCTTCGCTGTGGATTTATTCAGAACTGCATTCGCAGTTGGGTTTGACTCCCGGAGATGAGGTTCAGCTAGGGGCCCTCAAGCTGAAAGTCGCCGATGTGGTAGAAAAAGATGGGACTCAAACTTTCAGAGCCGCCTCAATTGCGCCGCGGATTTTTATTAATAGAGATCTTTTAAAAGACTCGGGGCTTATTCAATACGGAAGCACCTTTACGATTTCTTATTTTTTCAAGATTGCAGATGAAAGTGTTGTTGAGAAAGTAAAGAATCAACTTTTAGGGGTCTTAAAAGATCCGAGCATCAGAGTCGACACTTCTAAGTCGGCGGGGGAAGAGTCGGGGCGTCAGTTAGGATATCTCCAAGACTACCTAGGCTTGGTTGCCATCGTAGCACTTTTTATGTCTTCGTTGGGTGCGGCCTACATATTTCGCCTATTTCTTATCGAGCACATGCGTGAGGTGGCCATTCTGCGGAGCTTGGGAATGCAGGCGACCACGGCCGTTGGCATGTACGCGGCACAGGTGGCCATTCTCGGCGTCCTTTCCTTGCTCCCTACCTTGATCGTTGCAGCGGTCGTTTTGCCATTTTTTAATAAAGCACTCGGGGCTTTTATTCCTTTTGACCTCGCGCCAACAATATCTGCGAAAGCGATTTTTTTGGCTTTAGTAATTGGCGTCGTTGGCAGTTTGGTCATATGTTTGCCGTTTTTAATGAAGATTCGGGATTTTAAACCGATGCGCCTTTTTTCTGAAGAAAAGTTTTCTAGTGAGGTCAATGTTCAACGGCTCTGGTTATTTCTGCCCGGTGTTTTTGTCTTTTGGATTTTGGCAATGACCCAGGCGAATTCGATAAAAATTGGCAGTGTTTTTGTCGTGGGATTCTTTGCCGTATTGGTGGTGCTCTTCGGAGTCGGCTATTTGCTCTTGGAGCTTCTGAAGCTTTCGCGCAAGATTCGATCTTGGGTGATGAAGTATTCTATTCTTGGTTTGTCTCGACGGCGGGCAAGCAGCCTTGCTATTTTTGTTTCTCTTGGTTTGGGAGCTCTGCTGATTAATATCCTTCCTCAGTTAGCGGCAAGTCTTGAGAGTGAATTCAAAACAGAGTCGACATCGAAAATACCCAGCTTGTTTTTGTTTGATATCCAAGATGATCAGATGAAACCGGTAAAGGAATTTTTAGAAAAAGAAAACACACGTAGCATCGCTTTTTCTCCGATGATTCGCGCTCGTCTTTTAAAGATCAATGGCAAGGACTTTGAGAGAAAACTCGAAGAGGGGCAGGTTTTTCGTACCCGCGAAGAAGAAACCGAAGCGAGATTCCGCAACCGGGGGCTCAATCTTTCTTATCGAGACCAGATTTCTGAAAGCGAGTCTCTCATTGAGGGGCGGCCATTTTCGGGATCCTTTAATAGTCAGACTCAAAAATATGCAGAGCTCTCTCTAGAGTACAAATATGCCGATCGCCTTGGTGTTAAAATCGGAGATGTCATTCAGTTCGATGTGCAGGGAATTGAGATTGAGGGGCAAGTAATAAACCTACGCAAAGTAAAGTGGACAAGTTTTCAACCTAATTTTTTTGTACTCGTGCAGGATGGAGTTTTGAATGAAGCTCCGAAGACCTTTATAACGGCTTTACCGAAGATGCCTGAAGACAAAAAAAATGAATTGCAACGGTTGCTATCTGAGCAGTTTAGCAATGTTTCGATTGTGGACGTTCAGAGGACCGTCAATGAGGTTCTCAAGGTGGCAGAGCAAATGAATTGGTCCTTAGAGTTGATGGCAACCTTGGCTTTATTTGCTGGATATGTGGTGATGTACTCCATTGTCAGTAGCCAAGTGCGTTTGCGCCGGTGGGAGCTGAATATGTTAAAAATTGTTGGAGCGGGATTTGCGAGTATTACAGAGTACATTGTCGTTGAGTTTTTAGTACTTGCCTTGGGTGCTGGGCTGATTGGCTCTCTTTTGAGCGTTCTTGTGAGTTATGGTATTTCTTTCTATGTTTTTGAGGGGAGCTTTGTTTGGAACTGGGTTTACCCCCTCTGGACGGCCCTGGGCGTGAGTCTTTTAAGTGTTGGAGTGGCATTTCTTGCGAGCCGACGGGTTGTTCGTGAAAGTCCGCTTGTGATTTTGCAAGAAGAGCGTTAGTAAGGGGCCATGCAAAGTGCCGAAATTAAGTCCGCAGCGAGTGAGTTGGCCAGAGGCCATGTTGTGGGTATGCCCACGGAAACTGTTTATGGACTGGCAGCGCGAATAGATAGCCCCCTCGGAATCGAGGCTATTTTTAAAATTAAAGAGAGACCCTTTTTTGATCCTTTTATTGTTCATATTTCTGACCTCAGCCAACTAGCAGGACTTGTGAGCGCAGTGCCAGCAGCGGCAAAGCTCCTTGCTGATAAGTTTTGGCCCGGACCCCTGACCCTGGTTTTGCCGAGAAGCTCAGAGCTTAACCCCATGATCACTTCGGGGTTAGACACGGTGGGTGTCCGCATGCCCGCTCACCCCGTCGCGCTAGATCTTATCCGGGCAGCGGGAGTACCTTTAGCAGCACCGAGTGCCAATAAGTTTGGTAAGACAAGCCCAACCTCTGCGGCTCACGTTCGAAACGAGTTTAAACGCGAAAACGTTTTTGTTTTGGAAGGCGGCGAGAGTCAGATTGGCATCGAGTCGACGGTCCTTTTGGTAAGGCCTGGGGAGGAAAAATGCGAACTCTCCATCTTGCGTAAAGGCCACATTTTAAAATCTGATATTGAAACTGTTTTAAAATCTCAGCCAATTAAATATGAATTTATTGAAGTAACGGACAAGAGCCAGGCTCCGGGCCACATGAAGCATCACTATATGCCGTCGGTGCCATTGGTTGTGTGTCTGGATTCGCATAAATCTCTCGGAGAGCTGCGCGAAGTGATGCAAAAAAGACTCTCGGAACTTCCGGATAAAATTGAAGAGGTGGCTATCGTGAAGCCTGCAGCGGGTATTCATCGAATTGCAGAGTTGGTTGTTGATGAAGATCCAGTTCTCGCGGCTCGCAAATTCTACTCTCAACTGCGGGATTTGGCTGAAACCAAACCAGATTGCATT
>JAMIQD010000146.1:0-1725 GCA_035914755.1 Pseudobdellovibrionaceae bacterium
TGGGTGATCCGCTCGTTCGTTGCGCTCATGGTCAACTATTTGGATGAAAATATGGATGCAGTCAAGAAAAAAATGTCGATAATATGCTGTTTTTATTCAATAAAATGAGCAATTGCTCAATAAATGAGCAGGTGCTCATTTATTTCGCCATGTTTCCGCACCATCATCGCCTCAGTCGAGACGGCGACAGTGATGGTTGCAGGTGTAAAAAATGTTCTTATGAGGAGCAGCGGAGAGGGGTTCGAGCCTGGTCGCTATCCTTGGCGAGATCGTAGGCCAATGCGGCGAATTTGCCTATGATGTCGTCATTTGCAGGATCGTAACTGTGCGGAATAGGGATGATTGTGGCCTGGATCGCGTCCATCTTGACATTTTTTCCGGGAACAGGAATAGGTGTGCATTTTCCTGGAATAACGAAGAAATATGTGGTTGACCCGTCCATCTTTACAGCGGGCGGATCAGGCGGCGGTGGCGATTCTTTTATCTTTTTTCGGTATTCTTGCCAGTAATGGGGATGTTGTTCCCGCCATCGTTTCTGACAATCGTCCTGGTTTTGGCGGTAATGTGGATCAGAGGCTCTTTTTTTTCGCTGCCATTCTCTTTTTCTGGCCCGTTGGCAGTCCGCACGGTTGCAGTATTCTTGTTTGGGGTTCCTTGGGTTTGCAGGTTGAATTCGATGACAAGCATTGCAGCAGAAGGGTTTCATGGCAACGGTTTCCTTAAACGCGATTGCGCTATGGGTTCAAAAAAACGAGCAAAATGAAGCTCGCGCCATGAGAGTTCAACCAAATGCCAATATCGAAGATTATGCAACCCCCTCACATTTTCGACCAAGCCGTATTCTCGGCTTTCAATTCTTGAGCAAATGCTCTATCCTTTGCGACATGAACAACCCAATCGCTGAGCAGTTCCGGGTCGCTTTAAATTTTTTGCTCCAACAGGAAGGAAGAGGCGCACAGGTGCGTCTTGCCCTGGCCCAGAACATAGATCGAGGCTATCTCAATGCGGTGATCAAGGGGAGGAAGCCAGCGGCCGAAGAGATCCGGCTTAAAATTTCGGATCACTTTGGTATGCTGTATGAGGAAATGTTGGCCTTTGGCCGCCGAGTTCAGGCTGGATTGGTCAAGACGGAAGAAGGGAAGGGCGCCGAAGGGATCGATGTCGAAGTTGAGAGCAATTCTGGAAACGGTATCTCAAGCAAGATTGAACAAGTCCGAGAGATACTCGAATCAGGAACAGGTTATGATCAGGCACTCTCCAACTTGATTGATACCGTTCATCAAGCGAATATGATCGGTAGGAAGAGCAGGATGATCGAGAACCGATTGGAGGGGATAGAGCGGCGGCTGGAGGGGCTTGAAAATATACTGGCGACAAAAAAAAATGATTCGAAACGAGGAAAACTAGAAATTTTGCAAAATGACAGACGCAACAGAAAGAATCAGAAAAAATAGATTGCACTAATAACGGGATTTAGATAGATTTTCATATTGTTGGAACAAATATGGAACAAATTAAAAAGATTCGTTGTAAAAAAATAATAATTTTAGATTCATATAACAACAGATCAAACGGACTACGAATCCGTAGGTCGGGAGTTCGAATCTCTCCAGGCGCACCAGTAAATCAAGCACTTAGCGAGTAATCGCTAGGTGCTTTTTTTTGTTTAGTGCATTTTTAGTGCACTCCCAAACAACACTACCCCACCACCTCCCCGCATGGACC
>JAMIQD010000147.1:0-12497 GCA_035914755.1 Pseudobdellovibrionaceae bacterium
CTCGCTGGTCCCAGACATAGATGGTCCAGGTTTCACTTTTTAGGGCGTTGACGACACGTTTGTAACTCTCGGTGTGCTCACCATGGCCGTGAGTAATAATAAGAGTCCCGGTGGCTTCTGGATTTTCCCAAACTTGATAATAAAGGTTGGCCTCTTTGAAGCCCTTAAAATGACCTTCGGAGGTTTTGTAGGAATTTATAGTCATAGATCTATTGTGGCGAAGTTACCTAAGGCCGCGCAACAAAATTGTGTCCTGAGGGGGTAAAGACTTTGCTTCCGAGGCAAAGGGGTAGTCCAAGCTATAGTGAATTCCGCGGGACTCTTTGCGACGAAGGGCGCAGGTCACTGATAAGTCGGCAACCATTGCGATATTGCGAAGCTCAATTATATCGCTGTGAATTTTAAAATTCGAATAATAATAGCGGACTTCGTTCATAATATTTTTCAGACGATGCTCAGCTCTCTCAAGACGTTTGTTAGAGCGAACGATGCCAACATAATTCCACATGAGGCGACGGATCTCTTCCCACATATGGGAGATCACAACCATTTCGTCTTCGTTGGATTCGGCCGGATAGTGCCAGGGTTTTGGATCATGTTCGCAGAGCTTGAGCTCGGCCCAATTGGACCTGAGATTTTTACTTGCATTGTGAGCCATACATAAACACTCCAAGAGGGAGTTTGAGGCCAGGCGATTGGCCCCATGGAGTCCCGTGCAGGCGGTTTCTCCAATGACAAATAAGCCTGGGATATCAGTTTGGCCATTTTCGTCTGCCAAAACGCCCCCGCACAAATAATGAGCAGCGGGAACTACCGGAATCGGAGTTGTGGTCAGATCTATACCAAATTCTAGGCATTTGCCGTGTATGAGGGGAAATCTCTTGCGTAAAAAATCAGCATCAAGCTTGGTCATATCGAGGTAAACACAGGGAGCGCCAGATTTTTTCATCTCGGCGTCGATGGATCTCGCGACGATATCACGAGGGGCTAAGGACGCCATCTCGTGATATTTGTGCATGAAATGCTCTCCTTGACTGGTGACAAGCTCGCCCCCCTCGCCGCGCAGGGCTTCAGAAATTAAAAAATTGCGGGCTTCGGGGTGATAAAGACAAGTGGGATGAAATTGCATGAACTCGAGGTTGGCAACCCGGGCGCCGGCTCGGTAGGCCATGGCGATCCCATCACCGGTGGCCCCACTCCAGTTGGTCGTATAAAGGTAGACTTTACCCGCCCCTCCAGTGGCTAAAACTGTGGATTTCCCGAGGTAGGCATCAACCTCACCAGTTTTTTTGTTGAGGGCATATGTGCCCACGCACCTCGCGGGCGACATGTCGTATGTATCCACTTGTTTGTTGATGATGAGATCAATTGCAAAGTGCTCTTCGAGCAACTCGATATTTGGGTGCTCTTGAACGAGTTTTAAAAGCGTGCGGTGAAGCTGGTGGCCCGTCTGATCTTCAACGTGCAAGATACGTCTAAAACTATGCCCGCCCTCTCGCGTCAAATCAATGGAGTCTGAGCCATGATCAGAGTCTTTTTTTAAATCAAACTGGACTCCCCAGTTTAGTAAATCTTGAACTCGGTCGGGGGCTTGTTCGACAAAATTTCGTACGATCCGCTCGTTGCAGAGGCCGGCGCCAGCGGTCAGAGTGTCTTGAACATGGCTTTCAAAGCTGTCGTCCTCGCCTATAACGGCGGCAATTCCACCTTGGGCCATGTTGCTGTTGCTGTCAGGAGCTGTCGCTTTAGAGAGGATCAAAACCTTTCCGGTAGGAGCCATTTTGAGAGCGAGAGCCAGTCCCGCCAACCCTGAGCCAATGATCAAAATATCATAACGATGTGTCGCCATGAGCCCTTTTATTCTGATTTGTTGGCCTTTGCAAAGGAGTCTTGCTTGATTCTTGCCGGTTTCTAAAATTACAATGGATTCAATAGGCTATGCGCAAGGCGGCGCAGGGCCTGTTCGCAGATAAAATTTGCAGGGAAAGCATTGGGTATGAAACTAAGACTCCTGATCGTGATCTTCGTGGCCGCAGCTCTTTTTTCGGGAGTGGTGCTTTGGCGCGTGGATCGCTTTGTGTACGGAGATCGTTTGGCTTGGGCCGAAGCTCAAGCTCGAAGTCAGATTTCATCTTTGAATCAGGCGATTCGTTCTGAAGTGCAGTCGGCTCGGAGAATGCTCTCCTCCGTAAATTCTGAAATGTTCAAACGGGATCGTACCAATTGGAATTCTTTGCAGCCATATTACGTTGTTGCACTGATGACGAACCGAAGTGGTTCTCTTGCGATTTCGCAAATGGCGGCGCGGGCCGATTCTCCAGCAGCAAGTTGGACGCAGGCCCAACTTGGGCAGTACATTGGCTTTATGGGGCAAGAGCTTGAAAGTCGAGGAACTGTACTCCTGCGATCTTTCAAAGATCCTAAAAAGAACACCCATGTTGCTTTGATTTTTGCTGGCGGAGGACATGCGTATATTTTGGTTGGCAACGGCGGAAACTTTCAATCACTAGTCGAGTCTCAGCGTGGATCGGCGAGCGCTTTTGCCATCGTTGCGAGTGATGGGCTGACGATAAGTCACGGGACGCCCGATTATATTGGCACCGTGATGGGCGATAGTACTTTGATGAAAGAAATTCGCGCCACGGGCTCAGCCCAGGGACTTGGCACTTATATGCAGGGGAGAAAACAAGTTTTTGGAATGTACGAGCAGGTTCCTGGCACCAGCGCTTATGTGATCTCGACGGTTCCGATTGACGAGTTGATGAGGGGGCGGTTGTCTCTAGCCTGGCAATTTGTATTTTTAGCTTTAGGTTTTGGTCTTATTGGTGCGGCGGGATATTTTTGGTATGAAAAAAATTATGCTCCGGTGCAAGTCAATGTCGAGGAGTATCAGCCTCCAGCGACTGCAGAATTGAATTCGACAGCACCTGCCCGTGCTGAAAATATTGTGACGAGCAATTCTCTTTTAGTGGCGCCGATAGCACCAAAAACTCCGCCGCCCAAGGGGGTGGTAAAGCCTCCTCCTTCTGTCGCCCTCGGAGGGCCTGTGCCGGCACCGGCAGAGCCGCCGGATTTACAAAAAGAAAAAGCCGAAGCCTACCGTCAGGTGGCGGCGGCAATGGGCCAAGAGATGCGCGCCCCTTTGGCGTCAATTTTAGGTTTTTCACAGATGGTTCTTTCAAAAACGCAAGACACTGAAGTTGTGCAGGCGGTAGAGTCGATTTTGCGAGAAGCTAGATCCTCTCGTGATGTTCTGGACAAGTTGGTCACTTTTTCTGGAGAGAGAAATTCTCAGAAGTCAGAACTCAAAATTGAGGGGCCGATTATGGAGGCTCTTAAAAAAATAGAGGGGCGAATTCAAGAGCAGGGTGTGCGAGTTGAAAAGGACTTCAAAGAGACGTCGCCTTGGCCTTTGGCTGCTGGGGATCTCGTGAAAGTTTTCGACAATCTATTCGAGAATGCAATTGAAGCTATGGAGCGGATGCAAGACAAGACGCTGAAAATTTCAACGTGGGAGTCGCCACAGGGTTTGCACGTTCGTATTGTTGACAGTGGTGAAGGCATTGATCGCGAAAATCTTGGACGCGTATTTGACCCCTTCTTTACGACTAGATCCTATGCCCATCACGTGGGGCTGGGGTTGTCTGTTGCGGCGGGAATTCTTAAGGAGCATGCAGCTCAGCTAAAGCTTCAGTCGCAACGGGCGCAGGGAACTCAGGTTGACATTGTCTTTTCACCAACGACAAAGGTTTTGTCGACAAGCAATGAGCTTTCTGCTCAACAGATCGATATTGCGGATCTTCCAGCGGAGATTCCGCGCTTGATGTCAGCGTCTGCTGAACAAATTACCGAAGTGATGAAAGAATCTGAAAAGCCAATTGAGAGATTGGTCGATCGAAATGTGGATAGCTTGTTGGAGCTGCCCTCTGAGGATGAGCCTTTGCAGTTTTTGGCAGGGATGGGTTTTGATGATGATCCACCACCAATAGCGCCATTGCCCGTCATAGAGAAGGCGCTTTCGCCAAAACCGGCGGCACCGCCCCCGGCAATTGAACAACCCGCGGCACTCGTTGCATCCGAGCCAGAAGCCATATCAGAAACAACAGAAACTGTATCTGTGATTATTGATAAACCGAGTTCTACCTTCTCTTCATTTGCAAACAAAGGATCCGGGTTGGATTCATATAGGGTCGAGATAAGAAGACCCGGAAAGAGGACGTGATTGAATATTAGAGAGCATAGCTCGCAGTTTAGTATTTTTGTGTATACCACGGACGTTGACCAGGGGGCTGCGGCTAAGGTTTCGTTATCCCATGCCGGCTATGATTCCTATTACTTTCAAGATATTGAAGGATTTTATCAGCGTTTAAATGAAATGGTCCCTCATGTAGTCGTTTTTTCAACACTGTCTGTTCAGGGAATGCTAAGTGATTTTGTGAACAAAATTTTAGCGATCAGCCCCGAAATTAAACTGGTCGCGATTGCAGAATCTCAGCAGTTTGAAGCTCTTTCTCAATACAACACGATTGGCTTGATGGATATTGTTTCGCAAGACGGTCCGAATTTGGATATGCGTGTGTTGTGGTCTGTTGACCAGGTTTGCGCGACCCTTTATTTGACCTTTCAGAACGAACAGCTTTTTGCCGACTGGAAAGAGGTTCAATCTCAAAAAGAAGTTTTACAACGAACGATTCAAGACCAAAAAGCCCTTCAAGAGGAGTCTTCGCAGCTGTTGGTTTCTGCTAGGCTCATTGATTACAGATCCTCGGAGAGCAAAGAAGAGGTCTTGCAAAAATACTTTGAGCGACTCGAAAAAATACCAGCGGTGTATTTTAAGTTTTTACCTTCGGTGCGATCCTTTGTTGCCACTCACGCTTCCGGTTTTAATGCCAATCAAATCCAGGGAGTGGGATGTCAGTTGGAAAATCAAGATCTCGAGGGTATCAATACGCAGGTCTCTGTGGGGCTGTTGCCCCCCCTTATGCTCGAAATGTTCAGAAAGGTTTTTCATCTCGAAAATCCGAAAGTTTTACCCTTATTTGTTCAAAACGCAATGGAAGGCATCGTCGTTTATAGTCGTGAACTCAGCAAGGCGGACAGCTTTAGAGTAGGTGAGGAGTTCAGCTTGTTTTCGCTATGTTATTCCTACTTAGCTCTTGAGAAAAGAGTAGAAACATTAGATGTTCAAGATTTCACCACCGAACTTTTTAATCAGAAGTATTACGCTGAAAAGTTGAATGAAGAGTGGGAGCGGGCTCGTCGAACGAAGATGCCGGTTTCTGTGTTAAAAATTTCTATTGATGATTTTTTTGAAATTGAACAGACCTTGGGAACGAATGTTCGGGACCAGATCTTAAAAACGATTGGCGACTTTGTTCGCAAGACCATTCGCGCCAATGACATCGCCTGCCGAACGCAAATGAATGAGCTAGCGGTTATTCTTCCTCAAAGCTCCCGTAAGGGCGCTGCCCTCTTGGGAGAGCGTCTTCGGAGGATCGTTGAGAGTTCTTCTATCGTGAATAGCGGCGTAAAGGTATCTGTCAGCGTTGGTGTAAGTGAGTATCCTTCTTTGTCGGACTCGGTGCCATCATTGGATGAAACCTCTAGCAAGGCTCTGGCACATATTGCAGAAAAGGGAGGCAACCGAATTTGTCTCTATAAGGCACCCGGAAATTTTACACCTGAATTTGAAGTGCCTGCTGATTAGGAGTGAGTTGAGTGGAGATGTTCCGACGCACGTTTGCGGAAGTAAATTTAGACCATATCGCGCACAATTTTGAGGTGCTCAAGTCGGCATTTCCGAACGCTCCCTTTTTGTGTCCAATGGTTAAAGCAAATGGCTATGGTCATGGTGATGTCGCGGTTGCTCGCTGCCTAGAGGAGCTGGGTGCAAAACACCTTGGGGTTTGTTTGACAGAAGAGGCCTTGCTGCTCCGTCGCGGGGGAGTGACCGCGGATATTCTTGTTTTTCGAGGATTCGATCGAGCGGGTGCCGAGCAGATGATTGCGAACAATCTCATTCCGGTCGTGAGTACTTGGGATCAATGGGAGGCGCTTGAGTCCACAGCAAAAGGTCCTGTGCGAATTCATCTAAAATTCAACACCGGGATGAATCGGTTGGGCTTCTCCGTCGAAGATGCTGGGATATTATTTGAGAAGTGTTTGCGACATCCAAAAATTCAAGTGCAGGGAGTGCTGACTCACTTGTTTAACGGCGAGGATGCTCAAGAGGCGCTTGGAGATTCGGCTATGCAGTTGCAGGCTCTCGAAAAAGTCATGCAAGTTTTCAAACCTCTAAACCCAGTTGCTCACAGCTTGAATAGTGCGGGTATTTTAAACGCTCTTATTGTGCGTGAAAAAAACGATCCGCAGCATCCATTGAGTAGGACTCCCTGGGGATTGCGTCCCGGCTTGATGATCTATGGTTATAATCCTCTTGCGCGCAAAAATACTTTGCCATTAAAGCCTGCGATGACTCTCAAGTCTGTCGCCTCCACCTACCGAACGCTCAAGGCGGGCGAGGTGGTTTCTTATGGAGCAACTTGGACTGCGAGCAGAGACTCTGTGATTGCGGTGGTCCCGATTGGCTACGCCGATGGCTACCACCGAATTTTATCCAACAGGGCCCAGGCTTTATTTCAGGGACGTAGGGTGCCAGTGGTAGGTACAATATGCATGGACTTTTTAATGGTGGATGTAACGGAGGTGGTCCAAGGTAAGGACCTCATTCAACTGCGAGATCAAGAAATCATTTTGTTTGGGCACAATCGCCAAGGCCAGTCCGTTTCTGCAGAGGAGTTAGCTCGTGAGGCTCAGACCATCACATGGGAAATTCTTACCAGTGTGGGCGAACGTGTGCCTCGGGTCTATGTTGGCGAATGGGCTAAAAGGCTAGGAGTTGCCAGTTGACGAGAGTGCAAAAGGTCGCCTTTTATATTGATTCAGTGGCTGAAGCCATGCGGGATAAGATCAGCGGCCTATTTATGGAGGTGGGGCTGATATCATTGTTTATGGTTAGCAGTCTCAAGATGTTATTTTCAAAACCCCAACGTTACAACGAGATGATTCGCTATATGGAATTCGTAGGAAATCAATCTCTGGGGATTATTTCTTTGACGGGTCTTTTTACAGGCCTTGCTTTGTCTTTACAAATTTATTTGGGTTTTAAAATGTTTAATGCGGTGAACATGGTAGGGCCTGTTGTAGCCTTGGGTATCACTCGAGAGCTGGGTCCGGTGTTGACGGGCCTGATCGTCGCCGCTCGTGCTGGTGGAGCAATGGCGGCTCGTCTAGGAACGATGCGAGTGAATGAGCAAATCGACGCCCTTGATGTGATGGGTGTGAATACGAAGCAATACCTGATTGCTCCGCGAATTGCGGCCTCTGTTATTTGTATGCCTTTGCTCACAGCCGTTTTTGATTTTGTCGCAATGCTCGGTAGCTGGCTTCTCTGTGTAAAACTGGTGCAACTCGATGAAGCAGTTTTTTGGCAAAAAATTCGCGATACAGTTGAAGTAAAGCATATTAACGAGGGCCTTTTTAAGGCGGCGATTTTTGGTTTGGTGTTCGCGGTTGTTTGTACATATCGGGGATTTTATACCACAGGTGGAGCCAAGGGGGTTGGTGAAGCCACCAATCAGGGAGTGGTACAAAGTATGGTGATGGTGATTATTCTGGATTACTTCATCGGAAATTTGATTCGTATTTTTTATATCGTGATGGGGATTCATTAATGAAAGCGGGGTCGGCGGTATCGCTACAGGACGTTAAAAAAACTTTCGACGGAAAAGATTTTGTTCTCAAGGGACTAAATCTCGAGGTCCCGAGAGGAAGTCTGACGGCTATTATCGGATTTTCAGGGACAGGAAAGAGTGTCGTCCTAAAGCATATCTTGGGACTCTATCAACCCACCTCTGGTATTATCGAAGTTCTTGGACAAAATTTGGGACAAATGTCACCCAATGACTTAACTAAGTTTCGACAAAAATTCGGAGTACTGTTTCAGTCTGCTGCTCTTTTTGACGACATGACTGTTTTAGAAAATGTTTGTTTTCCTCTTTTTGAGCATCGACGCGAGATTCGAACTTCTCAGGTCCTGAACATTGCCGAAGAAAAACTTGCCCAAGTCGGACTGGACAAAAAGCACTATGGCAAACTTCCTAGCCAGATCAGTGGTGGGATGCAGAAGCGAACGGGTCTAGCGAGAGCTCTCGCCCTAGATCCAGAAATAATGATCTATGATGAACCGACCACTGGATTAGATCCCATTCTTACCGAAATGGTAGATAATCTTATACTGGATACTCATAAGTCCCGGGAAGGATTGACTTCTATTATGGTAAGCCATGATTTGTCAGCGGCATTTCGAATTGCGGATCATATCGCGATGCTGGATGCCGGCAAAGTGCTTCTGACCGGAACTGCTGAGGACTTTTTTAAAAGTGATATTGAATTGGTTAAGAGATTTGTTTCCAAAGGAATGAAGCATTCATGAGTTGGGTAAAGTCGCCTGAATTCAAAGTTGGCCTTCTTGTCGTTGTTGTCGGCTCACTCATTGCTTTCATGTCGATGCAGGTCAGTGAGGATCCAAGTTACTTGGGGCGTTCAAAAAAAGCTTGGTTTTTAATCAAGAACGCGGGTGGTTTGGTGAAAAACTCAGCAGTAAAAACTGCGGGTATCCCTATTGGTATTATCAAAGAAATCACCTTGCAAGATGGTCAGGCGCGGGTGGACATCACTGTTAAGTCGGATGTTCACTTAACTGTTTCGGCGATAGTTGAGGTGCAGGCTCAAGGAATTCTCGGCGACAAACATATCGAAATTTTTGCTGGGATGCCCGACGATCCACCCTTGCCAGATGGGGCGCAAATCCTCAACATCAAAGACAAAGGCTCTCTTGATAATCTCGTGGGCGAAGTCTCAGAAATCTCATCGTCTCTCAAAAGTGTTGCGGCGGTACTAAAAGAGTCAATCAGCGACGAAGGTTCGAAGAAACATATCATGGGACGAATTGTTTCAAATATTGAAAAGTTGACTGGTGATATTGCTCAGATGACAGGTGAGAATAAAGAAAAAATCGGAGAAATTGTCGATCAAGTTCATGATGTCACGACAACTCTGAGTGATTTGGTTAACGATCAGGGCGAGGATGGTTTCAAAAAATCATGGGCCAAGGCCGTGGCCTCTTTACAGAGAATTGATTCCGTGCTCAAGAACGTCGATGATATCACCGGAAAAATCAATCGCGGTGAGGGAACCATTGGCAAACTTGTTAATGATGATACCACCGTTGACAACTTAAATACCACAATTGAGGGGCTTAGCGGAATGCTCGAGAGTGCGAACCGCATTCAGACTGGATTTGATTTCCACGCAGACTATCTGGGGGATATTCATGCCACAAAGTCGACGATCGGAATCCGAATTCAGCCGGGTCTTGATAGGTACTATTATCTTGGCATTATCGATGACCCTGCCGGAGTGGTTGAAAGAGAGAGCGCTGTTAGCGCCACGGATGGTGTGAACCATACTTCGTCCCAGACAAAAACTTTTTATAACAAGACAAAGTTTTCGGCGATGTTTGCTAAAAACTTTTATGATTTAACTGTCCGCGGTGGATTGATAGAGAATCAGGGCGGGGTTGGAATTGACTACTTGTTCTTCCGCCGAAAGATGAAAGTCTCATTTGAGGCCTTTAACTTTGGGCAAACTAATTTACGAGCTCAGGCCATGTATAGTCTCGTGCATGGATTCTATTTGCTGGGTGGGGTTCAGGACATGTTAAATAATTCTCAGTCCCGGTCCGGTTATTTGGGCGCGGGTCTTTATATTACCAATGATGACTTGAAAGTTCTATTGTCATCGAAGTCTCCGTTTTAAGGTGGGGTGAGTGGCAGGGCCAGAAAATATCCCTCAGATAAAAACTTGGTTGGTAAAATCTTCAACAAAGATTTTAGGCCCCTTTACACGTGATGAAGTGATCGACTTGCTCAGTCGCCGTCAAATCACCATCATAGATGAAATTCGGCAGCCCGAGGGGCGCTGGAATTATATTCGCGAAAGTCATCACTTTAAGGAGATTGTCAAAGGCCTACGATACGAAGATGATCACTCTCGCGAAGACACCATGACCAGTACAGCTACGATTGGGACGGCGACCTTTACGAAAACGGAAAGTCCCGTGGTCGCGGATGAGTTTACTCCGACACCGCTTACGCCGCCGAAGTCTCCTCCTGGGCGGCCAGGAATCCCGCCTCTTCGAGATGTGACTCCGGCCAAAGCAGATGCGATCGAGACTGCTAAGTCGCCCAATAGTACCTATAAAAGTTATGGCAATATTAATGATCAAAGAGTTCAGAATAAGATTCAAAAGCAAAACGTTTTGTTGCGGACAATTTTGTTCTCGATTGTGATCGTTCTTGTTTTATTTGCGGGCTATTCATTTTTACGAAAAGAAAAAAGATCAGATTTAAACTATGACCAGCTGATGAGCACTGCCCTCAGATACAAAGAGCTCGGCCTTTACCAGAAGTCATTAGAAAGTTACAAAAAAGCCAGCGCACTCAAAGAGCCTGACCTCGAGAATCAATTTCAGATGGTCTTTTTGTTAATTAACGAAGATCGCCAAAGTCTCAACGGGCGTAGAGTTATCGAGCGCTCGCTTCTTAAGGAAGGGCGCACACGAGCTGAGGTGATTGCCGGATATTTAGGAATGGCACTATCTTATATGATGGAAGGAGATCTTCGTCAGGCTGAAGATTATTTGCAAAAGACCTTGGGGTATGATGCCAACAATGAGGCAGCAAAGATAAACCAAGCAGTGATTCTTTTGAAAAAGGGAAATTATAGTCAGGCGCTGAGTAGCTTTGAAGGCCTGGCAAAGGGGGATGCCTTAAGGTATCCACTTATTTTATTGGGAAAAACTATTTCTTTGATCGAGCTCTCTAAAGGTAAAGTAGATAAAGAGCGCCTGACAGCTGGGATCAATGAAATAAAGTCTTACATAGGGAGATCTCACTTTCTCTATAAAGAGCTTTCGATGCTGTTGATATACCTGAATCAATTGGCACAAGATTCTGCAGGCGAATTGGATGCTATCGGTGCTTTTATGGACGAACCTCACTTTGTTACCAAAATGTTCTCAAAGGACCTAAGCTTAGACTGGCGAAATAGTGAGTGGGACTTTCTTGAGCGCTACTGCTCTGATCTCTATAATCTCGGCAAAGGATCAGGACGAATGAAAGCGGTGAGGGCGACGTGCTTGATTGAGAGCAATAGAGACATGGAGGCCGCAAAGCTCATCGATGAAGCCCTTGCTGAAGAACCCAAGCAATTATCTAGCCTGCAAGCCCAGGCAAGTTACCTGGCCAAGCTTGGACGCAGCAATGAGGCTCAGATTCTTTTTCAGAATAGTGATTTCAAGCAAACCCGGCTCGCTCTTTATACTCAAGGGGATGTGTGTTTGGTGGCAAAGGACTACCCTTGCGCCGAATCTGCTTATCGGACACTTCTTCAGCGAGACTTCGGAGATGTGATTGCCCATTTCGGCCTCGCAAAAATCGCCGTAGCTAAAAATGATCGTCAGAAAGCAATGGCTGAGATCAAAGCAGGTTTTGAATCCGAATCAAACTTTATTCCTCTTATCGAAATCCGAGATAAGTTGGAGTCCTTATGAGGTATTGGCACATCCTGTTGATGCTCTCGATGGCTATGTTTGGTTGCTCTGATGTAAATCATTTTCGTGTAGATAGGTTTGAGAGCGTAAAAAAAGGCGAGCTCCCCACAGATTTTAAAATCCCGGCAAAAATATGGGACTTGATTGAGTTGCTTCCAGGAGAAAAGAGCGCGGATGGGCCTTCCAACCGTGGAATTTTTTATTCTTCAATCAAGGTTTTTTTAACAGAAAAAAATACTCATATCTTAAAGTCGCCGGCCTATGTGATAGATCTTCCTCGTGGCGGCGGCAGTGTGGATTTAGCACAGTACCTTACCGGAGATCCGGGGACGTTTTTTGTCGGATTTGAATTGCCAGAGGAATTTAACGAAGGAAAAAATTTAAAAGTTTTTTATCTAAGTCATGCACGCAAGCGAAAAATTGACGATCGAGTTTATGGCGCTGGTTGCAATCAGTACTTCGACATCTCAAAAAACTTTTTGCAGATGATGAAAACTGAAGGAATAAAAGCCAATACCACTAGGCAACGACACTTGACCTTGTTATCGGGGCACTACATCTTCTCGATCGTCAAAGAGTCGCAGATTTTTTTGACCCAAGTTTCTATATTAGATAGCCGGCACAAAAATTTACTCTGTGAGGTTCAGTGATGGATAAACAATCTGTACGCAGCCTTCAAGACAAAGACAATGTGGATGGCTTATTTTTAGTAAAAGAAAAAAATGTAAGTTTCGGAAAAAATGGTCGACCATTTATGAGCATTGTTCTTGGGGACGATACAGGGTCAATTGATGGCCGACTTTGGGACCGAGTTGAAGAGCTC
>JAMIQD010000148.1:0-6319 GCA_035914755.1 Pseudobdellovibrionaceae bacterium
CTCGAGCCAAGGTCGAGGAATTAGCCCAACCATCTTGCATGGTAAAGTAGCCCATCTGATTATAGGCGGTGGCATAGGGAACGTCATTTCCACGTTCCATGCCGCGAGTCTGACTTTTCATCCACGGATAATATTTATCCGCAGGGACGATTCCTTTGATGAGCAAATTCGATTGGTTCGAGTCGAACTGTCCTCCCTCGATAATCTGTAAATCATTAAAAAGCTTTTTGGTGTCGATTTGGCTATTGCAAAGCTCGAGGCCGCCAAATGAGCTTTCATCAATACCAAAATCATCAATGAATTTTTGAGCCTGTGGCTGAGCGATGCAACCGAAGTCCTTATCGTCGTAGCCCATTGAGTTCGCGTGAGTAACCGCAGTTCCAAGAAGACAAGTAATACCAACAAGCAAAATGCCAATTTTCATAGTTCCCCCTAGCCCCGACACAGTAGTCCCCAGGGAGAAGAAATCAAGAAAATGTCACATGAATAGGCGCGTCAACTTGCTAGGTTGCCATCATAATGACGGCCTCGCCTTTAACAACGATTTCGCCCGTTTGTTTCTTGGCTATGGTGTCGACAGTTGCAATCCCTTTTTCTTTACGCAGACCGGTGATCGTGACTTCAATCGTGACCGTGTCATCAATGTAGACAGGGTTTACAAACTTAAGATTTTGACCGAGATAGACTCCTCCGGCTCCGATTTTTTCGTTCAAGGCTCTAGAAATAAGGGCCCCAACGATCATTCCATGGGCAATACGGCGGCCAAAACGAGTCGTCTTTGCATACTCTTCATCCAAATGAATCGGGTTAAAATCACCAGACATCTCGGCAAACTGACGGACCATTTTTTCGGTGACAGTCACAGTGATTGAATCTTTGAAGCCTACATCTCGCTTTTCAGCAGAAGCCATATTTGTTGCCGTCATATCTCTGGGGCCTTTCTAGTTAAACAAGCCCCTAGTGAAATGCAAAGAAGAGCAACAGGCAAGTCTTTGCCTGTTGCAAAAAGAACACAATTTGCATTTTTTGAACTAAAGGATGTTTGCTGCGAGTTCGGCAAGTTCCGAACGCTCCCCTTTGGTCAAAGTGACGTGGGCAGCAATTGGATGTCCCTTGAATCTCTCAACCGCATAGGTCAATCCGCTGTTTGCCGAATCCACATAGGGATTGTCGATCTGATAAACGTCCCCCGTCAAAACAACCTTGGTCCCACGGCCTGCGCGAGTCACAATCGTTTTGATTTCGTGAGGAGTAAGATTTTGCGCTTCATCGACAATCAAATACTGCTTAGGAATACTCCGTCCACGAATATAAGTTAAAGGCTCGATGTTAAGCATACCCTGATTAATCAGCTCTTGAGCGCGGCCAGAGGCCTTCTTATCAGAGCCCATCAAGAATTCCACGTTGTCAAAGATTGGCTGCATCCACGGATTTAGCTTCTGCTCGATATCTCCAGGTAGATAGCCGATGTCTTTTCCCATCGGAAAAATAGGGCGAGAGACCAGCAGTCTCTGAAAGCGACCTTCATCCAAAGTTTTAAACAATCCCGCAGCGAGAGCCAACAAGGTCTTCCCTGTCCCTGCTTTTCCGACCAACGAAACAAAAAGAATTTCATCGTTCAACAAACAATCCATGGCAAAGGCCTGTTCGACGTTTCGAGCGTGAACTCCCCAAATACTATCGGCTGGATTAATCAAGGGGACAATCCCCTGCTCTGCTGCTGAAAAACGACCAATTGCCGAGTGGTTCGGATTCGAAGCGTCTTTCATTATGACGTATTGATTCGCCTTCAGCTTGTGGTTTGCATCAGGAGCAAATTTTTTGTCTTTATAAAACTGGTCAATTTTTTCTGGCGAAAGCTCTAATTCCAGGTAGCCTTCGTACATGTCTTCTTGAGAAACATCCGTCGGCTCATAATCCTTGGCAAAAATACCGTAAACGTCAGCCTTGATACGCAGGTTGATATCTTTTGTGATCAGCTCCACCTTAGTGCGAGGATGCTGCTTTTGCAAAGCCATCGCCGTATTCAAAATTCTGTTGTCAGCCTTAATTTGATCGAACTCTGGAGGCATCCCTCCGAGCATAAGGTCGGTGCTGATATAAACCACAGTCTCACTATTATCGAGCTGCACCCCTTGAGCTAGAGAACCTTTGGCACGAAGCACGTCGACAAAACGACTGAACTGACGAGCATTTCGACCATTCTCGCCTTGGTCCCGTTTGAACTTGTCCACTTCTTCGATCACAGAAATCGGAATATGAACGTCCGCCTCGCCAAAACGAAGAATCGCCTGGGCGTCAAATAGAATGACATTGGTATCAACAACAATTTTTCTGCGCTTGGATTTGCTCAACTTGAACCCTCCATGGATTTCGGCCCGCCAAAAACGGAACAGGCCCTAGGTCTATTCGACCTGAAGGCCTGACTAATGTCCACGAAAAGCTGCGAAGAAAATCGGATTAAGAAATATTTGAAACTAAAATGTCACCACTATCCCGACGAAGAGCCGCGCTGACATTTTCAATGAACTTCACAAAATGATGAAGCGCAACATCGTTAATTGTGTCTTTCATAAACTGAGATCCGTGGCGAACCACGCCTTCGTTTTCGATAAGCCGCGAATTTGTCACAGTCACTGTGAACGGAAAGTAAGTCGTGTGGTTCAGGTAAACGCGCATCGCGACCTCATTCCCTTCGACAAACATTCCCTCAGATGGTTCGAGATCAAAGGCAATCCCACTCTCAGAGATATCGTAGAGAGTCACTTTCAAGAGCCCTCGATCTGGCAAGATAATCGAAGCACCAATAAACTCAGTGAGTATGGTTCTTTTGACATCACGACGCTCTTTTTTAAGTATCTCCTCGCGGGCCCCAGTCATATCCAGAACCGGAGCTGGGTTTAACTTAGACTTTTCTAAAGAATTTCCATGTTTTACACGACTCGTAATGTCGATAATCTTCGCCACGATCCCCCCGTTTGTCTGCCTCCTTCTTTTCGGCTGATTTTGTTTCAACTTTAGCCATAACTCTGTCTCTTTCTGGATTTTTGTCCAGGATCGTCTTATAGTGGGACACCATGAGATTTTTCTACGGGATACTTCTAAGTCTAGCGATCCACCTTATCTTCGTCCAAGGAATGGAATTGGCTGCCGTATACTTTGGGCCCCCCCTGCAAAAAACAACTGAAATTGAGCTGATTGAAGCTCCCACTCGCAAAAAACATGTGTCTAAAATTGACCGACAGCTTGTTCGTGAGGCACTGGCTCCCGACTTTGAACACAAAAACAACGATGAAAGCTTAGCAAGGTTTCTATCCGCAAGCCGCCAACGGGTAAAAAAAGAGTCTCAGGCGGCGCTTTCAGGAAAAACTAAAAACTCATCGCCCAAGAACAAAACCACCACCGAAAAACAATATGACGCTGACAATGTCATCACCAGGACCCTTCAAAGAAGTCCCCGTGGTTTCGACGCAATGCCCGCAACGGTGGGCGAAACTCTCCCCCAAGATGTTTCAGTCGGAAGCCTCACGGCCTTGAACACTGACAGCTACGTCCACTACTCTTTTTTCGCACGAGTCGAAGATCTTATCCGCTTTCGCTGGGAGTCCCGTGTCCGACATGCTATCGACACCTTCGACCGCAGTTATATCCTCGGCGTCGTCGGACAAAAAAATTGGGTCACAGCCGTCGATATTTGGCTCACTCCAGACGGCCGTTTTCACTCAAGCCATTTTATGAAAGAATCTGGAATCAATAAGTTTGATCTTGCCGTGGCCATGGCCTTTCGTGAGGCCGCTATGTTTCCGAATCCTCCCCAGGAAATGGTCGAGGACGATGGCTTTATCCATCTTAAATTCAGGTTCAATGTGAATTACAGGCCCTCGTCCGTGGTCTATCAGCAATAGACCTTGCTCTAGTTGCAACGAAATCCGCTCATGTTCTACGCCGTTATTTGATATTCTGAGAATATGAAATACTCCCTTTCTATTCTAACACTATGTGCATTTTTTATTTTCCCGCTCTCATCACAGGCCTTATACACGGAGCTTGGCTTTACCTATGGGCGAAAAAAAACTACCTTCGACGCTAGCAACAATTTTGATTCGGAATACATGACAGGATCCGTGTCCCTTTATTTTGCCGAGCGCACGGCGCTAGAGCTTAGCTACACCGATGCGGTGAGTTTGCAAAATCAACGCGCAAGCGCAGCAGACACTCCTCGCACCGTTTACCAAAAAACGCAAATTATGGGCGGCGACCTCATCTATGTCTTTGCCGACCGCAAAGCCCTCTTTCAGCCCTTCGTTAAAGGCGGTATGGCCCGTATTTCTCGGCGTCAAGAAATCAAAGATGGCATTTTCAATACATCACCACTTGATCCAGATGAGGCGATTGCTCCCAGCTATGGCTTAGGTGTTAAGATCGCGCTGACCGAAACCTTCGGGCTCAAGGCAAGTTACAGCGTCTGGCAAACTCCCATTGGAGGCGGCGCCAAAACCAACGATGATGCGGTCACTGCCGGTGTCACGTGGATGTTTTAAGAGTTTCAGCATATGCGGCGCTCTTGATCCTATTGTCATCTTGCCAGATAAATTACATTGCTAAATCCGCCTACAATCAGTTCTCATTAATGAACTCGCAAATTTCTCTTGAAGAAGCTCTCAAGGATCCCCGGCTCAACGAGGATCAAAAGCGTAAAATTCAGCTTGCAAAAAAAGCCAGGGAATTTGCCGAAAATGACCTTGCCCTCAAGCCCACTAAAAACTACACCAAATTTGTATTGCTCGATCGCCCCTATGTAACCTATGTGGTCAACGCGGCCCCAAAATGGAAACTTGAAACCTACAAGTGGCGATACCCTATAATCGGCGCCATGCCCTATAAAGGATTTTTTAACGAGGCCGATGCTAAAGCCGAAGAAGTCCTTTTGCAAAAAGAAGATCTTGATACTTATATGCGCGGAGTCTCCGCCTACTCAACCCTCGGTTGGTTTAAAGATCCGATTTTGTCCTCAATGCTACGCTATAAGGACTATGATTTGGTGAATACGATTATTCATGAAACAGTACATGCCACCCTATTTATCAAACATGAAGCCGACTTTAACGAAAGAATGGCCATGTTTATCGGCAACAAGGGGGCGGAACTTTTTTATCAAAAGGAAGAAGGTCCGGAGTCTCAAACCCTTGTGAACATTAAAAACGAAAATGCGGACGACAAATTGTTTTCAGAATGGCTGAGTCGCCGATTAAAATCTCTCGACGATTGGTATAAAAAGCTTTCGCCTTCCGAACAAAACGAGGCTATTCGTCAACAGCAGTTTGATCAAATCCAAAAAGATTTCCAAATAGAAATGCTTCCTAAAATGAAAACGGAGTCCTATAAGAAATTTCACACTCTTAAACTCAATAATGCGAGACTGCTTGTCTATCGCACCTACATGCAAGATCTTGCCGACTTCGAAAAACTCTATGAAAAAGAGGGCAAGGATTTTAAAAAATTTATCAAAACTTGCAAGGGACTCGAGGGCGAAAAAGATCCGGCTGCCGCCCTCAGGTCCCTAACTCAGACCCAAAATCAGTGACGCCTTAGGTGTCCCGTATCTGTAGCCAAACCCTCACCTGTTTCGCCACCAAGTAACTCGTCTTTTTTAATCCCTTCGCTGCTAACGTGTCCGGCGACTCCATCTCGGCATCTTCGATACTCGCCATGATTTTATCATGAAGACGATCGTAATATTTTTGTGACGCTGGGATAATTATGTCATCAAGTCCAGTGCCTGGCAGTTGCTTTTTTTTCATCCTTCTACCTCCACATATTGATTGGTTTCGACTAAAAAACCTCCGACCTCTTCGGTCCAAGATTTCAATTCATTTTGTTCTTCAAAAACTTCGCGAAGCTTCATCAAAGCATGACGATAATTCGCTTTAGCTGTATCGTAGGGACAGTCCATAATCTCTGCGATTTCTTTAAAACTCATATCTTCGTACACTCTTAAGACCAGAGCGGTACGCTGGCGATCCGGCAACTTATCGACCTCTTCTTGAAGTAGCCCCGCAACCGCCCCATGCACCATTCCACTCTCGGCCTCAGCCCCAACCGCCAATTGAATATTGTCTATGTCGACCATATTCTTGCGACTATCTCGGAGTTTGTTTCTGGCATTATTGACGGCAATTTGAAAGAGCCAGCTCTTAAAACTGGAGCGCCCCTCAAAACTATGAAGTTTTTCATAGGCCTTGATAAAAGCTTCCTGCACCACATCCTCCGCCGTATCGAGATCCTTTACGAACCTCAGACTCATTCTCAGAAGTCCTTT
>JAMIQD010000149.1:0-1992 GCA_035914755.1 Pseudobdellovibrionaceae bacterium
ACTTCTGCATGTCCTGAAGTTCCTTAGCAGAAAATGGACCCTTCTGGCGAGGAATGTCATTTTCAAATTTCAGCAATATCCACTCCTTTTCCTCAGCAGAAAACTTCTTAAAATAATTAACCTGAAAGGCCGGAAAAAGCTCCTGCGGGAACTCCCGCCACTCTTTTGCCACCCGCCAGTCGTTTTCCCCATCCTTTAAAATGAGATCCTCCGGAGAAATCTCACCTCTTAAAGTTTTTGTTTTCATTTCTACAAAAGAAAAAGGTCCCTGAGGTTTTAAATTTTTATTCAAATACCACAAACTCACATCTTCTCCTTTTTACTTCTAAAGGGTGCCGGCAAAGATTCAATGATTTCCATCATCTCATAGTAAGCAATATTAAAGCTATCATTCGTCATCGACTTTTTTAAAAAACCATTGAGCGTTGCTTTTGAAAGTAATTTCTTGTGATAAGCGGAGTACAAGCGCTCGCCCATCATACCTCCAAGCAACCGACTGGCTAGAATGTAGCTGTCCTTTTGCTTGGGTTGTATAGTAGCTCGCCCCTGCTGGCGATTTGAAACCACCATCAACTCGTGCATCTTCTGGGCCAGGGCTAATTTCAGTGGCTCCTTGCTTGCCCCCCCGCTAGAACGAGAGGTCAGAGCCATACGCAAGTCGGTCACAGTGTCTGTCTTACGCTTGTGGTTTATTATCTTCGAACCAAAGTAAGCGAGCCCCTCAATCCAAATCTGTCTTAAAAAATCCCTTGGCATCTTAAAAAAAGACTGCTCAGTGCTCGAAAGTTTTGCATGAATGTACTTCGCCGCGAGAGTGGCCGCATGATTGACCGTAGGCCTTGCCAAATAACCAATCCCCAATTCTGGTAAATAAAATGAATTCTCTTCTTCGATCAGACATTCTATCCAGCGAAGCTCCTCGGCGTTAAAACGATCATGAAGAAGAGTCCATAACTGCTGATCCTGGGCTGTATAAACCGCCATATCATCGGCCTTCATCCCTTTACCCAGCTCTTCAGATATAATTTTAATATAACTATTGATATGATCCGTACAATCAACGCTCTCTTCGTATTCGCTCAGACCCAAATCATAAGTTTGCTCAAGATACATCAAGTAGTTTTGCCATTTTACCCACGGCGGAACATTCTGAAGACAGAAAGCCCCAGAAGAAAGCTCTATAACATCAACACTACTATCAAGTTCTTTCTCTAAGAGTTGAAAGTAAATTTTTTCTGAATTTTGAAACAGGCGAAAAATTTTCTTTTTAAACGCAGGACCGAGCAAGCGCACAACTGCGGCTGGAATATGTCCATCCGCCAAATGCAGATCTCCGTATATAGCAAAAACGATCGCATCTGAGTGGTTTTTTAATATTGAATGGAGCTTCTGAGCAGCAAAATGATCTCTTGTCCGCAAGCTCGCCGCCGTTCGCCTTTTAACCACTCGATTGATTCCGTAAACTGGCACTTTGTGGGTCTGAGCCCAACGAATTAGAGGTCGAAAGTGATCCCAGGGAAAACCCCATTTTTTTGCCCACTCAATAGACTTTAAAAATTCTCTTTCTGATGTTTTTCCTGCCATAAATTTTTCAATTTTCGGCTGATCCTCAGCGTCGAAACACTCTAGACAAAGAATAATTGGCTTCGTTGTTTTTAAATTTTTAAGAACCCGCAGATGCGTTTTTTGAGATTGCTGAAGGGCGTGAAAGTCTCCCATTAAAACCAAACGAGAGGCCTGCAACCGACGAAATAGACTCTCGCGATTTGAAGGCTGCCATTTCTTATTAAACTCTTTTTCATACTCTTTACGGTACGCACTCAATTCAGCATCTTCGCCGCCAAGACGAACTTTAACCTGCGCTTCCATCTGACGATAGAGCTCTTTTCGAATACGAATCCACTTTTGCAAATCACTCAATGCGACACTCCAACGGGAGTCCATATTTTTGCATAAAAGCCATTGATTTCAAGCGCGATTGTGAGTTCTAAT
>JAMIQD010000150.1:0-8090 GCA_035914755.1 Pseudobdellovibrionaceae bacterium
GAGACCCATAAATTGAAGGCACAATCACCGCCATCCGAAGCCCCTGGCTCAGAGCTTTTTTGGCTCCTTCAATAAAACGATCCGTATCCTTCTTGAGGTCCATTCGCACGGCCCCCGGAAACATATCAACAGCGCCAGGAAGATCCGGATCAACAACCAAAACCTGATACTGCAAATTCGGCAGGCTATTTTCGGCCAAAAAAGCCTTCCACACCTCGAGGTCATAGGGGCGGTCTGGCATCACGCCTAACATCACGATGGGGTAACCCTTAAGCTCCTGATTCAACCTTAATATAACGGCTTTGGCGAGATCCGAGGGGGCCTCGAAATGACTATAGGTGATCTTGGGAATAGTTTTGGGTTGGATTCCAAAATAAACAGAAAAGCCTATTCCCAAAACTAAGACCAGTGCGACAGAAACCCAATAGATATATCTCATGAGCAGGGGTTAACACCTCTGCTGCAAGTTATCAAGTTTTGATTGTTTTTGTTGAGAAAAGTCGCTAAGTTGTGCGACTCTCATTTTAAGGACTTGATCGGGTTTTTCCAGACAGGTACCAGGTGTATGAATAGATATTTAATAATTGGTGCAGGCAAACTTGCTAAGCACTTAGATCATTATCTGAAGTTACTCGGCCTTTCTGTGTCGAGCTGGGATCGTTCCCAAGATCCTCATTTATTTCGTTCAAAATTGGGCGAGGCCACACATGTTCTCCTTGCAATATCAGACTCTGCGCTTCTAAGCTTTTATCTTAAAAATCTCGCTGGCCTCGAAAAAACCGTCGTTCATTTTTCCGGAGCCTTGCATCTCGATGAAGTGATCGCGGCTCACCCGCTCATGACCTTCGGCCCGCAGCTCTACGAACTCGAGGTTTATCGACGAATTCATTTTGTCGTCACCGGCGGAGAGTCTCTGCAGGCGGCTCTTCCGGGCCTTTCCAATTCATTCACGCTACTAAGCCCCGACAAAAAACCTCTCTATCATGCCCTTTGTGTCATGGCCGGAAACTTCCCCATTGTTCTTTGGCAAAAAATGTTTTCTGAATTCGAAAAGTTGGGCATTTCTGCTGAAGCACCGCAGGTGTATTTAGAAACAGCTCTTAAGAACTCTTTGCAAAATCCCCAAACAGCACTGACGGGCCCACTTGCACGCAAAGACGGCGCTACGATTCGCAAAAATCTTAAGGCCCTTGAGAACGATCCTTTTCACGAAATTTACTTGGCTTTTGTAAAAACTGTGGCTCCCGCGCTTTTAGAAAGAGAGAGGTCGCTATGACTATTCTTGATCTTCACGAAAAAAAACAAAGTGGCAAAAAAATCTCTATGATTACCTGCTATGACTACACCTTCGCGCAAATATTAAATGCGACGGATATCGATTGCCTTCTCGTTGGCGACAGTCTCGCAATGGTCATGCATGGATACCCGACAACTTTAAATGCCTCAGTCGAAATGATGGCCCTGCACACAGCCGCCGTCGTTAAGGGCGCGCCACAAAAATTTGTCATTGGCGACCTCCCGTTTCTTTCTTATCGCAAATCACTGTCTGAAAACATGTCTTGCGTCGAGCAGATCGCCAAGGCTGGAGCCCAGGCCGTCAAACTCGAAGGGGCCTCAGGCAATATCGAATTTATTAGACACTGCGTGGACTCAGGAGTGCCTGTCATGGGACATCTAGGTCTCACTCCCCAATCCATTCATCAGCTCGGTGGTTTTAAAGTCCAAGGGCGAGATGAAAAAGCGAAAAAACTCATCCTAGAGCAAGCCCTGCAGTTACAAGATGCTGGTTGCTTTAGCCTTGTTCTTGAGTGTGTGCCCTCTGAACTTGCAAAAGAAATTACTAAACAACTGCATATCCCGACCATTGGCATCGGCGCGGGCGTGGACTGCGACGGTCAGGTTTTGGTTCTCCAAGACATGCTCGGGATGAATCAAGGTTTTTCTCCGAAGTTTTTACGAAAATACTTTAATGGTGCCGAAGAACTCAAAAATGCTTTTAACCAATATCACAAAGATGTTGTTAGCGGTCATTTTCCAAATCAGAAAGAGAGCTATACATGACTCGCGTGATTCGAAACCCGCAGGAGTTTAAGCAATGGCGCCGCGAACAAGCAGGACTCACAGTTGGATTTGTCCCAACAATGGGAGCCCTGCACGAGGGCCACGGTGTTTTGCTAGACAGATGCCGGCAAGAAAACGAAATCAGTGTTCTCAGTATTTTTGTGAATCCCACGCAGTTTAATGACCCTAAGGACTTCGAAAAATATCCGGCAACCTGGGACCTCGACCTCAAGTTTGCCGAGCTCCACGGCGTTGACGTTATTTTTTGTCCGCGATTTGAAGAAATTTATCCAGACAACTATCACTACAAAGTTATAGAAAGCGAATTTAGCAAGGGGCTGTGTGGTCGAAGTCGTCCAGGTCATTTTGACGGAATGCTTTCGGTTGTGATGAAACTCTTTAATATTATTTCTCCAACAAAGGCGTATTTTGGCGAAAAGGACTTTCAGCAGCTCACTCTGGTACAGGGCATGGTCCGTGCCTTTTTTCTCGATCTAATAATTGTATCCGTCCCCACAGTCAGAGAGGTTGATGGTCTTGCTCTGAGTTCTCGCAACACAAGATTGACAGCTGAAGAGAGAGCCAAAGCTCCTGCAATATTCAAGGCATTGAGGACTGCGAAAAATGCCGGCGAAGCGGCTACCCTGTTAACAGAGCAGGGCTTCAAAGTTGATTATGTAACCGACCTAAGGGGGCGAAGATATGTGGCTGCCTACCTAGGCGACGTGAGGTTGATCGACAATGTCCAACTCTAAAATATTATTTCTAATGACTGGCTCGATTGCCTGCTACAAAGCGTGTCAGATTGTATCGCGATTAGTTCAGGCAGGAGGTGAGGTGCAAGTTGTTGCTTCTCCCGCAGCTCTGCAGTTTGTTGGCAACGCAACGATTGAGGGCCTCACCGGAAAAAGCGTCATCAGTGATTTGTACGCTCCAGGAAATGTAATGGAACACATTCATCTTATGAGATGGGCTGATCTGATCGTCGTGGCTCCCGCAACGGCCAACTACATCAATAAAATTGCAAGAGGAGTTGGCGATGATCTGCTGACGACCTTATTTTTAGCGCACGACTTCAAAAAACCCTTCTTAGTGGCTCCAGCAATGAACACGAGTATGTACGAGCATCCAATCACTCAAGAGTCTTTGCAAAAACTCAAGGCCATCGGTGTCACTGTCCTCGATACGGCATCCGGCACCCTCGCCTGCGGCGAAACCGGCGCGGGCAAACTCCTTGATCCAGACTCTATTCTCGCTCAAATAAATGATCTAAAACCATTTTCTGCCCCTAAAAAGGCAACCAATCGCTTTTCGGTTTTAGTTACAGCTGGGGGGACTTTGGAACGTATTGATGATGTGCGGACTCTGACAAATACAAGTCTCGGCACAACAGGTGCAAAATTGGCTGAGCTCCTCTCGGACTTTGGCGCCAATGTGCACCTACTGAGAGCGGCATCAGTTACCGCAGCCAATCCGAGCGTAGTACAAAGTACATTTTCAAATTTTGAGTCACTCCAAAATAGCCTGCGCGAGCTCATTACCGCCCATAAATTTGATCTTATTATCCATGCGGCGGCTGTGAGTGATTTTTCAGTCGAGTCCATCGAGGTCAATGGCATAAAACACAACCCCGAAGCCATCGCAAAAATTGGCTCGTCTGATAAGCTGACAATTCATTTTAAAAATAATCCCAAAATTGTCGATGAAATTAAAACTTTGAGTTCCAATAAAGATACGAAGTTAATTGCGTTTAAGCTGACCAGCAATGCCTCCAGCGCAGAGAGAGACGCGGCCGTAGAAAAACTAAGCCTTCAATCTCACGCGGACTACGTAGTTCACAATGACCAGAGCGAAATCGACAAAAAAAATAAAATTCATCCTTTTACGCTCTACGGAAAAAATCAGAAAATACCTGTCGAAAATATCGAAGCTCTTGCTTGCGAAATCGCGCAAATTTATATCAAGGAGAACTTATGATCCTCACCCTCGACGTCGGAAACAGTCAGATCTACGGCGGTGTGTTCGAAAAAGAAAAAATGCTGCTATCATTTCGTAGAAATTCTAAACAAGGATCTTCTTCGGACGAGGTCGGTGTCTTTCTAAGAACCGTCCTCAGAGAAAATGACATCGACCCAAAAAATGTCAAACAAATTGCCTTTTGCTCCGTCGTACCCGATGTCATTTACTCCCTCAAGGGGGCCTGCAAAAAGTATTTCGACCTTAATCCATTTATCTTGCAAGCTGGTGTTAAAACCGGCCTTAAAATTAAATATCGTAACCCCGTCGAAGTCGGCGCCGATCGCATCGCAAATACGATTGCCGCGACTCACCTCTATCCAAATAAAAATCTTGTAATAGTAGACCTCGGAACCGCGACCACCTTCTGCGCCGTCTCAAAAGATAAGGACTACCTAGGGGGATCCATCGTTGCTGGCCTAAAACTCAGCATGGAATCTCTTGAGGCAAAAACATCAAAGCTCCCGACTGTCGAAATCGTACCGATGACCGAGGCCCTCGGGCGCTCGACAATAGAAAGTATCCAGTCCGGCCTCTATTATGGCCATATCGGAACCATCAAAGAAATTAGTGAGCGAATTTCTAAAGAGTCTTTTGAGGGGGACAAGCCTTTCATCATCGGCACGGGTGGTTTTGCAAATCTCTTTGAAAAAGAAAAGATTTTTAACGTTGTCCATTCTGATCTCGTTCTGAAGGGACTGCTCTACTCATTAAAAATGAATGCTTAAAACTCTCACTGGAGAAGTCGTATGATGAATGTAACAATGATGAAATGCAAAATTCACCGCGCCACCGTCACCGATGCAGACCTTAACTATGAAGGCTCGGTATCAATTGACCCCCTTCTTATTAAAAATGCTGGACTCTTTCTTAACGAACGTGTCGACATATATAATTGTAACAATGGTGCGCGCTTTTCAACCTATGTGATCGAGGGAAAGCCGGGAGAAGTATGCCTTAACGGAGCGGCGGCTCGCCATGTCCACAAAGGCGACCTCGTCATTATAGTATCGTACTGCGGAATGCCCGCATCAGAAGCCACAGACCACAAACCGACTGTTGTTTTTGTTGACGAGAAAAATCGTATTAAAGAAATTCGCGAAGAACGAAAACACTAACTATGGCAATGACACTCATTCAACTTCAAAACGGCGCAAAAGGTTATGGCTCCCGCAAGCTCTTCGACTCGGCCAGTTTCGCCGTCAACGAAGGTGAGCATATCGGAGTCATTGGCCCCAATGGAGCCGGCAAAACCACTCTCTTTAAAGTTCTGGCGGCTCAAGAGGAGCTAGATGCGGGGCAAGTAACACGCTCACAACAACTTCGTCTCGGCTACCTCGAACAAGAGGCCGAATGGAACCTAGATGAGATTGTTGAGTCCTACCTAGAACACAACTGTCTAAAGCCCATTTGGGAGTTAAAGCAGCTCGGACTCAGCCTGGGCCTCACTGAGGCACACTTTGCTTCAAAACTCAGTCAGCTCAGCGGTGGATACCGCATGAGAGTCAAACTCTTATTTCTTATAGGACAGGAGCCAAACCTCCTTCTTCTTGATGAACCCACGAATTTTTTAGATCTTGAAACTCTTTTGGTTTTCGAAAGTTTTTTGCAGGATTTTTCAGGCGCCTTGCTAATGATCTCCCACGACCGAGAGTTTCTCCGGCGAACAACGGACCACATTGTCGAGGTTGAAAGCGGAGAGATAACAAAATTTGCCGGAAACTTGGACGACTACTTCGAGCAAAAGGCCCTTCTGCAAGAAATTTTACAAAAACAGGTTCTCAATCAAGAGGCCAAAAAAAAATCTGTTATGGAGTTTGTCACCCGCTTTGGAGCAAAGGCTACTAAGGCTAAACAAGCTCAAAGTCGACTGCGTTCCCTTGAAAAAATGGAAAAAATAGAGCTGAAAAACCTTCCACTCAGGGCCACAATTCAAATTCCAGAACCTGCAAAGACCGGAAAAGAAATTCTTAACTTATCAAATGCGGAATGTGGCTACCTCGGCAAGACCATACTTACAAAGGTCAATCTCCGGCTTGAGCGCGGCAAACACCTCGGAATCGTCGGACTCAATGGGGCCGGAAAATCAACCTTGCTAAAATCCCTCGGAGCCCAAATTCCGTTGGTCAAAGGGACTCTCTCCTTCGGCCCTAATGTCAGCCTTGCATACTTTTCTCAACACATGTCTGACCAACTAGATCCTGACTGGTCGGTTCTTGAGTGTCTGGCCCAGGCGGCACATCCGTCAGTTCTGCAGCAAGAAGTTTTAAATATCGCAGGGTCCCTCCTTTTTGCCGGTGATAATGTACAAAAAAAGATCAAAGTTCTTTCTGGCGGCGAAAAATCCAGAGTCGCCCTCGGGCAAATTCTTCTAAAAAAATCTCCGCTTCTGTTGCTCGATGAACCCACCAATCATTTAGATTTTGAAACTGTCGAGGCGCTAACCGAGGCCCTCGCCAAGTATGAAGGTAGCATTATCGCTGTTAGCCATGACCGTGCCTTTATCAGCCGAGTCGCAAATCAAATTCTAGAAATTAAAGACGGCGATCTACATCTCTATCCTGGAACTTACGATGAGTATGTGTGGAGTCTGCAAAAGGGTTGCCTCTCTGAGCTCAATCAAAACGACCACACAAAAAATCAACAAAATGTATCCAGACACCCGTCCTCGCCGAGCAACGGCCATAACAAGTTTAATTTTAAAGAAGAAAAAAAGCGCCTTGAAAGCAATCTAAAGAAACAACAAAAAGAAATGTTAGACCTTGAAAAGAAAATCTCTGATTTAACAAAAAAACAACTGGAACTGACTGAATCCCTAATGACCAAAACAGGGCTTGCTGCACAAGATCTCGCCAAAGACCTTCGGCAACTTTCAGAAGATATCATCAACCTCGAAGAGAAATTAATTTCGACAATGGAAGAACAAGAAGACACTCAAAAGAAAATTCAGGAGCTCATTGCAGCAGACTAGGATTCTTCAGCAACCCCATACACTTCTGACGCGGCAACAGATATTGCAGGCCGAAATTTACTTTTAACTGCACTGTAGGCTCTTTCGGCTAAAAGCCCTCGATCCATATGAGGTTCAGCATAAATCGGCTCTAGAAACTCTACCTCTGCAGTAATAGATTTGGCGGTAACACTCTTCCACATCGCCTCGACAAAAGTCATGTCTCCGTACCAGCATACATGGTCTCTCGTTTTAAGAGAAAACTCTTCGCCATTGATTTCTATATAGTTTACAACTCCTGGTTGAATCGGACGACCCGCATGGGGAGCCGACATCATAAGAGTTTTTTTAAAGGGCAAAACTTGCTCTCCGTTTGAAGAGGTTGCTTCCGGATACAAAACGACATTGAAGCCCTCTTTCATTGCCTCAATCAAGCTCTCAAGTTCATTCATAATTCGAGTTCGGCTGCGCCTTTCGACAAAAATGCAGCCACCCATTTCACAAATGGCGCCCAGAACCGGGGTCTCGCGCATCTCTTGAGAGGTAATAAACAAAGCTGGAATCAAAGATGAAATCACAAAGATATCCACAAATCCCATGTGGTTTCCCACATACAAAAAATTAGAGTCATTAACGGGTTGCCCCTTAACAACAATGCGAAGATCAAAGGTCCTAGAAATTAACTTGCAATAAAAATGAATATTTTTGGCATAGGCCTCGCGCTGCAGACGACGATCGCGGCGGTGTCTTAATTTCAAATAGAATGCATGTATTAAAAATGCTTTAACTACAAAAACAGCGCCTATAAGCCTGAGGATCCCTCGGAGTACAACTTGTATGACTTCCACTGTCTTCCATTTAAATCTAATCCGTACAGAATCGTCAAGAAAACTATCCATATATCACCAGACTTGCTGCCTTTAAGATGCGATCAAAAAGGCTTTCCCATCTCTCGGTATCATGGGAAGCAAGTTTATAGAGAACAATGCAATCCGGTTTGGTTTCAGCCAAATCCCGCAGTTGAGAGTAGAATTTGCGAGCCGCGAGAACTGGATCTTCATCG
>JAMIQD010000151.1:0-13165 GCA_035914755.1 Pseudobdellovibrionaceae bacterium
CCAATCGACAGTCACAGGGGTAAACCTCTCCGCCTCTGCTAGAGCCAGTGACAGTAATAATAAAATCCCCGGAGCTGCGTTTAATATCTTGGCTAATATCTACTGGGCCAATCAATTTTTACGCTCTCAATCGGGCAATTCAACTTTTGTAGCGGATAAGGTCACAATTTTTTGGAAGGCCGGATTTAATCCCTACTCGTACTTTGGCTCTCCGAACGCCTTGGCTTCTTTTTATGTCAGCACCGAAGACCGCCTTTACATTTTAGGCGGAAAGAACGGCGATGTTAAAAATTCTGACACAGATCACTTCGATGACTCTGTCATTCTTCATGAATATGGCCATTTTCTCGAAGCTCACTACGGACACTCAGACTCCCAGGGCGGATCACACAACGGAAATTTCATTATCGATCCTCGTCTAGCATGGAGCGAGGGATGGGCCAATTATTTTCAGGCCGCGGTTCTTGATACCATTGTCTACGCTTCCTCTTCCGGAATTAAGGGCAGCGGTGGCTACACAAACTACATTGACACGGTCGGATTTAAAAGCGACTCCGTCGAAGGCTCTGGCACAAGCGCCGGGATCTCAATCCGTGTGAGTATGACCGAGGCGGCCGCCTCAGCAGTTTATGACAAGCCCGCAGCCAACGAAGGAATTTTTAGAGAGTTTTCAATTTCACGAACCCTCTTTAAAGCTCTGAAGGCAGCGATTCCCTTTTCGGCAGTATGGCAAGCCTTCACCAGCCTCAATGATATTATCGGCAACTACACTCCGCCGCACAAATTTATTAATTTTGGGCTATTTAATTTCAAATTAAATACAAAAATCACAGACACGACTCAAAATACTAACTGGCGTTCGATTCTTACTGAGGAAAAACAGAAATTAGATACAACACTCTATGGCAATACATTGAGCTCTCAAGCACCCAGCCCTTCTTGTCCGACCACCACAATGAACCCGGTTCCTGATGCCACTTATGGTTATGATCGTTCAAACCAATTAATGTCGAATGATTTCTACACCTATTATCACGATGGCCAAAGTAAAACTCTGAACTTAATCTATAGCACTGGCTCTGGCGGCACCGACATCGTTGACCTTAACTTGTACTTGTACGCAAACGGATACACCTATTCCGAAGAGGCCCAAGAAGCTCAGTCGGGTTTTGCCAATTCAACGCTTGTAAAGAAAAGCAAAACCATCAACGTGAGTAGCAATGCCCAATCTGAATCTGTCGACCTCACTGGACTCCCTGCGGGGTACTACATGATTAACGTCAAAGCCTCAACTTATAGTAAGACGGCGGCCAGCTTCGACACCGCCACTGCAACTTATTACCTCTACTCGGGGAGCTTATGTTTAGTGCCAAACTAGTTATGCAGTTAAAATTTTTTGCTATCATCCTATGCGGCGTAGCGGTTGGCGCTGGCGCCATGCTGCTGATGCAAAAAAACTACCCATCCACACGCCGTTCTATCGCAAGCATAGAATCTGGCTACAAACCCAATCGTTTGGTTCTAGGAAAACATGCGGCCGCGATGAGCATCGAAGTTTTAGGCCCAGAAACTTACCCGAGCAATAGAAATGAGATCGTTGAACTTGTTGGGTTCATCACCCAAAATATAGAGGGCGATACCTGGCTAGACTATAAGTGGTCTTTGCCGGCGGGAGTAACTCTTGTACAGGGTCAGATTTCTGGGAGCTTTGAAGGCCGAGCCCTTGGAACACCAAACCGAGTTAGCATCTTGGTGAGTGGCTTTACAAATGAAAGCCAAAAACTCATCTCACTTAGTTCGCGCCTAGAAAAGGCAAATAATCCTTTAACGGCTTCGGCTGTCATTGTCAGCCGCCCCGAAGACACCCCAGAAACACGAGTAATGAATCTCCAGGCTCTCGCTGCCGAAAAGGCTAAAGAGGAGTAACTTCAATCTGCGGATTAAATTCATCTCGCAAGATTCCTTCAATTGCCATTAAAGTACCAGTCGTCGCACTTGGACAGGTGCCACATGCCCCTTGGTAAAAAACTGTCAGTTTATTATTCTCATAGCTAACAACTTCGATATCACCACCGTCCCCCTGAAGCCCTGGACGAACCGTTCGATCTAATATTTCTTCTATTTGTTGAATTTCAGGCGACTGATTTTGTCTTTTGATCTTTTTTTCGTCGACCGGGGTTTGATTTGGGTTATGGAGAGCCATTCGACTCTGAATCACTGCACAGACCGCCTGCTGCAGCTCTTCAGGCTCAGCATCAAATGTATGAGTGACTGTGATAACATTTTGGAAGTAATGAACTTGCTTAACAGCTGGGACTTGAAAAATCCCTTCAGCCAAATGATTTGCCGAGGCCTCTTCAATATTCGAATAGGTTGCCTTGCCTTCAGCTAAAACAGGCCGGTCCAAAACGAACTTCCACGCCGCGGGGTTTGGGGTCGCCTGAACTCTAATCAATACATCTTGAGCACTCATTGAAACAACTCCTGTGCTTTTTTAACACCCTTTAAAAACAAATCCACATCTTTCATGTTGTTATAAACTGAAAATGAAGCCCGCACCGTACCGGGAATTCCAAGGCGCTTCATCAGTGGCTGGGTGCAATGATGACCCGCACGAACAGCAATCCCCTGTTGATCCAAAATTTGTCCAACATCCGAGTGATGGCTCTCTGACAAATTAAAGCTCAAAATCGGCCCCTTGTGCAAAGCTGTTCCAATAATTCGAATTTGAGGAATCTTTAACAAACCTTCTGTCGCTGCTTCAAGAAGAGCTTTCTTGTGTGTGCCGATCTTAGAAAATCCAATGTCCTTTACAAACTCTATAGCACACGCAAGACCTAGCGCACCCTCGACATTGGGAGTCCCCGCTTCAAATCTATAGGGAACGTCGTTATACGTAGAGCGTTCGATGCAAACGTCAGAAATCATGCTTCCACCGCCTTGATAGGGTGGCATCTTTTCTAAGATTTCTTTTTTTGCGTAAAGAACGCCAATACCAAAAGGGGCAAACAACTTATGGCCAGAAAATGCAAAAAAATCACAATCGATGTCTTGAACATTCACTATTTCTTGAGAAATAATTTGGGCTCCGTCCACAAGAACCTTTGCCCCTACTTTATGAGCTAGGTCTGTAATCAATTTTACATTGTTCACTGTGCCTAAAATGTTCGAGCAAGCAGTCACGGCGACAATTTTCGTTTTAGGATTAAGTTTTAACTTGAAATCCTCGAGGTCAAGCTCGCCATTTTCTTTTACTATTACGGCGCGAATCTTTGCTTTCGCTTCAGCTGCAACAATCTGCCACGGAACGATGTTGGCGTGATGTTCCATTTCAGTAATAAGAATCTCATCGTCCTGCTTTAAAAGCGGACGGGCAAAGCTGTGTGCCACGAGATTTATAGCTTCTGTGGTTCCTTTGACAAAAACAATTTCTTCGCTCAATTTTGCATTTATAAAATCAGCCGTGATTTTTCTGGCCGCTTCGAACTTTTGGGTCGCCTGGTCAGCAAAGTAATGTGCCCCACGATGAACATTTGAAATTTCAAATTGATTAAAGCGATAGACTCGCGAAGCAACGGATTCAGGCTTTAGGGTCGTTGCCGCACTGTCTAGGTAGACAAAGTCGCGACCGTGGACCTTTTGGGTGAGCGCCGGAAATTGTCCTCGTATTTTTTCAAAAAAAATCTCATTATCTATCACTTTAAATCCACCTTGAGGCCAACAAAGGCGTCGTGAAGTTTTTTAAGCAACCATTTTTGAATTTGCTCATCTTCGATTTTATAAATCAACTCCGACAAATAACCTAAGCTCATCATAGGCACTGCTAAATCCGGAGAAATCGCTCGGCTTTCCAAATAAAATAGCTCTTCACGATTCAATTGACCAATTGTTGACCCATGAGAGGCCTTCACGTCGTCAGCATAGATTTCTAACTGAGGTCGGCTATCGGCTTCGGCCTCCCGGCTCAACAATAGATTATTGTTGAGTTGTTGAGAATTCGCCTTTTGGGCATGTTTCTGAATAATCACCTTGCCGTTAAAAATGGTGCGCGCGCGATCTGCCACAACACCTTTATAGTGCTGGCTTGTGCTACATCCGCCAATGGCATGATCAATGACGGTCACGTTATCAAGGTGCTGTGCGCCGCGAACGATATAGGCCCCATCAACAATCGCCGACGCCCCTAAACACTTTAGCGTCAGTCGCAAATTATAACGTGCTAAAAGTGATCCCGTTGAATATGCCAAAGTATGAAGACTTGAGTTTTCTCCCAAAAACACACGGGTCAGCCCGATATTAATGGCTCTCTTGCTCTCACTCTGAACGCGAATATGACTGACTTTTCCAGACTCGCCCACTTTTAAATCGAATTGAGAATTCACAAAATAGCGGGCCTCGTCTTGACCCTCATATGTTTCAATAATGCTCAAAGATGCTCGCGCCCCGACACTCACGGTGACATTAGGGCTCACGAGGATCGCCGGGCCCTGTTCCAACGAACTAAAAAACAAAAACTGAATGGGCCTCTTTATCGAAATGTCTGGCTCTACTTCGAGGATATATTGTTTCTCGAAATATGCTGCATTAAGGGCCGCAAAGGAGTCTTCAAATTCAGCCCTGTCGCGCTGATGATTTTTTTGCTCAACAAATTGAACTCCCCCAGGCAATTCCTCTAAGGACGAAAGCGTTTTATTTAAAACTCCGTTGTGGAAAATAATGTTGATAAACTCGGGGTTCAATCGATTGCGAATATTTTGGAGCGTTTCGTGCGAGGCTTGGAGATTATCGATTTGTGCCGGCAAAAAAGTTTCGTCGCTCAATATTTTTAAACTTGTGTACTTCCAGTCGTCATCTTTGCGCGTTGGCAGTCCATGTGTCTTTAAAAAGTCCACAGCTCTCGAGCGAAACTCAAGAACTTCTGAGCTCTGATGTGAGTGTTTTAAAAATTTGTCGAATTGGTTCAATAGATTCATTTCAATTTACCAACCAGTCGTAACCACGCTGCTCAAGGGTTTCAGCAAGCTTATAATCGCCAGTTTCGATAATTTTGCCGTTTGCCAACACGTGAACAAAGTCAGGCTTAATATACTGCAAAAGTCTTTGATAGTGGGTCACTAGAACAATGGCATTGTCTTCACGGCGGAGTTTATTAACCCCCTCAGAAACAATTCGTAGAGCATCGATATCTAGTCCCGAATCAGTTTCGTCAAGCAAGGCAAGCCGAGGGGCTAAGACTGCCATTTGCAGGATCTCATTGCGCTTTTTCTCGCCACCAGAAAAGCCAACATTCACAGGCCTTTCTAAGAAATCTTTCTTCATCGACACAATTTTTAATTTTTCTTCAACAAAGCTGCGAAACTCTTCGTCCGTTAAAGGTTCAGATCCTTGGTGCTCTAAAATCGAATTAAATGCCGTTTGCAAAAAGCTGATGTTGCTAATCCCGGGAACCTCAATAGGATATTGAAAGGCTAAAAAGACTCCCTCTTTTGCTCTTTCGTCGGGAGTTAACTCAAGCAGATTTTTCATCTGAAAATTAATTTCGTAGAGAACTTCGCCCTCAGTAACCTCATAGGCAGGATGGCCGGCAAGAACTTTTGAAAGAGTCGACTTTCCAGATCCGTTCGGCCCCATAATGGCATGAACTTCTCCAGCTTTTGCCGATAAGTTTAGACCTTTTAAAATTTCTTTTTCATCAACTTTTGCGTGCAAATTCTTAATTTCTAACATTTTAACCTACCGAGTTCTCAAGTTTCATTTCGATTAATTTGACAGCTTCGACAGAAAATTCCAAAGGCAGCTCTTTAAATACCTGCTTGCAAAATCCATTGACCAACATCGAGATGGACTTTTCCATGTTAAGACCACGTGATTGTAGGTAAAAAATTTGATCTTCGCTTATTCGCGAAGTCGTGGCCTCATGCTCAAGGGTCGCCGATTTATTCTTTACTTCAATATATGGATAAGTGTGAGCACTGCACTCATCGCCAACCAACATTGAGTCACATTGAGAGTAGTTTCTGGCATTTTCAGCTTGAGGCATAATTTTAACGAGGCCGCGATAAGAGTTTGATGAGTGGCCGGTCGAAATTCCCTTTGAGATAATGGTGCTCTTCGTGTTTTTTCCGATATGGATCATCTTCGTCCCTGTATCAGCCTGCATATAGTCATGCGTGAGCGCCACCGAATAAAATGCGCCCTCTGAGTAGTCCCCTTGCAAGATCACGGATGGATATTTCCAAGTAATTGCCGAACCAGACTCCACCTGAGTCCACGAGATTTTTGCATGCTTGCCGGCTGCCTTTCCTCGCTTAGTCACGAAGTTATAAATTCCGCCGAGGCCGTTTTTGTCTCCCGTATACCAGTTTTGTACTGTCGAATACTTAATTTCAGCATTTTCTAGAGCAACAAGTTCTACTACGGCCGCATGCAGTTGGTTCTCATCACGTTGTGGGGCTGTGCAACCTTCTAGATAATTTACATAGGACCCCTCGTCGGCGACGAGGAGCGTTCGTTCAAATTGTCCAGTGTCTTTTGCATTGATTCGAAAATAGGTCGAAAGATCCATCGGGCAACGCACGCCTTTTGGAATATAACAAAAAGATCCGTCCGTAAAAACCGCCGCATTTAAGGCCGCATAAAAATTGTCAGTGTACGGAACCACGGAGCCAAAATATTTCTTAACTAATTCAGGATATTTTTGCACCGCCTCAGAAATAGAGCAAAAGATAACACCCGCTTTTTCTAAAACTTCGTTGTGAGTCGTGCCAATTGAAACGGAGTCAAAAACAACGTCGACAGCAATTCCAGATATTCGCTTTTGTTCTGTGAGGGGTATGCCCAGTTTTTCAAATGTTTTGACTAACTCGGGATCCAAATCATCCATCGATTTAGGCCCTTCGACGTTTTTTTTGGGTGCCGAGTAGTAGCAAATATCCTGAAAATCAATTTTTGGATAGTGCACATGAGCCCAAGTTGGCTCAACCAGGCTCTGCCAATACTTAAATGCCTTTAAACGGTACTCCAGTAGCCACTCCGGTTCGTTTTTTTTCTTAGAAATGAGGCGAATAACCTCTTCGTTAAGACCCTTGCCAACGGTGTCAGTTTCAATGTCTGTGGTAAAACCCCACTTATATTCAGTATCAGGAAGACTTGCGCCTGCCTTCGTTGGGTTATCCATTCAGGACCTCCTCACTTGAGGATTTCCGCTTGGTCTCCTTTAGTGAGTGTGCTGCTGAATCTAACAAGAGATCTTTTAAAGTAATGTTGTTATAAAACTCATTAAGACGATGTTGCAGAATTTGTACGGGGGAAAGAATATTGCACGTTCCATGCATTTCACAGGGACTTTCTTTCTCGAGGCATTTCACCATTGCCGTGGGCCCTTCGATTATTTCTAGCAAATTTCGCATGGTCACTTTGCTAAGGTCTTTGGTGATTTGATAGCCCCCAAAAGCTCCGTGCTCAACTCGCAGAAGGCCCCGTTGTGCCATCACTTGCATAACTCGGGCTGTGGCATCAAAGGGCGTGCTAAAGCTGTCAGAAACTTCTTTGGCAGAAGTAAGCTCGCCCGGAATCTTCTGGCCCATGTGCTTAAGGGCCATCAAAGCATATTCGAGTTTTCTATTAAACTTGTTCATAGAGCCTTCCCCACGCTTCACCAAAAAGGCGAAGTCGCTTTGCAAGCTAATTGAAAGCGCACAAAAACACAAGGACTATATACGTCTTTTTTTAACGTATATAGTCCTGACAAAAATTATCTAGTGATTTCATTATTTTACGTATATTTTTTGTGTGTATATTTGTTTATTATTTTTCAATATCTATGCTGAATATTGCCCTATTTTAAGCGAGTGCCTATTTGGCGCCGTCATGATAGTCATAACACCCATGAAACTCTTATTTATCAGTATCGGCGCCATCTTTTTGTTCATCATCTCTTTAGCCACCACTCGATTTTGGGGGCTTGGCCAGCAGTACCCTGAGTTTCAGCATCCCTTCTTTTCTGCATCTGAAACGCCACTCGTGATACTAAAAGCAAAAAATCTAGACGATATAGACCAGGGTCTCAAAAAATACCCAAATATTGCGATCTGGCTAGACATAGAAACGACACGCGAGGCAAAGCTCATCGCTATTAATTCTGAACTTAAGGACATCGTCGCGAAATACCCCCACCAGCGCTTCGCTTTAAATATTTTAAGCAACGTCGAACGCGTTCATGAGTCTGTCGTTAACACCCTCAAGCCGTTTTCAAAAGAAAAGTTATTTCTGGTTCAGTCTAATTATAACGTTATTATGTCGAGTATCAAAAATCTCGAGCCCTTTTGGCTATACGGATGTAGTCAGGCAGACTTGATGCGTTTCTTAGCCTATGACTCTCTGTGGGTTCTCCCCGCAGCCCCGTTTAAAGGAGATGTCTTTATTTCTCCATTCAAACTTTTAGGCAGAACTGCGTTCAACGAGGATATCCTAACAGAAATCCGCCGCCGCAATAAAAAGATCATTCTTGGACCAATTGGCAATAAAGCCGAGTTCGATGATGCTTCACGTCTGAAGGCCGACGGTCTTCTTATTGAAAATCTTAGCGATTTTTTAGCTTGGACTGGACTATAGTCTTGCGCTAATGGTTGCGATGAGTTGGTTTTAGTTTTAGCCTAACTTGGCTATGAATTTATTTATAAATGTGGCTCAAGCCGCGCAAAATACGCAAGTCTCAATAAATACCAACGCCATCGATGCCCTTGCGGATGCAAGTCCCGTCGTCCAACTCACCTTGCTGATCCTAGTAGGACTCTCGGTGTTCTGTTGGGGCATCGCCTACACAAAGTTTCGCCAATTAAAAGTTGTGGGCTCTGCGAATGAACAATTCGTAAATAAATTTTGGAAAGTCGGCTCTTTGGATACCTTGTACAATGATATCGACGACTTTCCGGATAGCAATATGGCGCGAATTTTTAAAACCGCCTACCTTGAGATGAAGAAAATGGCGGACTCGCCCCTCATGAGTAAGGGAGATGCCGACAACAAGCCTCAGCTTTCGGGTTTAGACAACCTTGAGCGAGCACTCCGCAAAGCAACCGAAAATGAAATTGCAAAACTCGAATCTCGCCTGACCGTTCTCGCCACCACCGGCAGCACGGGGCCATTTATCGGCCTGTTTGGGACTGTTTGGGGGATCATGGGTTCTTTCCATAAAATCGGAACCACTGGAAACGCAAGCTTAGCAGTTGTCGCACCGGGAATTTCAGAAGCTCTCATTGCAACAGCTATCGGCCTTGCCGCCGCCATCCCTGCGGTTGTATTGTACAATAATTTTGTTGCCCGTGTTCGCCGCGAAGAAATTGAAATGAATAACTTTAGCGCCGACTTCCTCAATATTGTAAAAAGAAATTTCTTTAAGGGTACTTAATATGGGTATGAGTGGCGGATCCGGTGGCTCCAAAAGTCGAGTCGCCCTCAGCGAAATCAACGTAACTCCGCTAGTGGATGTAATGCTTGTTCTTCTCATCATGTTCATGGTGACAACTCCGCTCATGCAACAAGGAATCGAAGTAGACCTCCCAAAAACCTCATCCGCCGGCGTTGAGCTCAACGACGAACCTTTTTTGTTAATAATAGACTCCAATCAAAAAATGACCGCCGGCAAACAAAACATTGCCATGGAAGACCTGCGCTCAAAACTAAAGGCGATATTTCAGAATCGAAAAAACAAACAAGTGTATATTCAGGCTGATAAAAAAGTAGACTATGGTTTTGTGGCCGAAGCCATGGGCGAAATTCGAGCGGCAGGAGTATTCAATATTGGTTTGATCACCATTCCGAAAGACAAGTGAGCACGCCAAAGAAACCCTACAATCCAGATGCAGATCTATCAACCGGCCTAAAGGTTTCTATTGGTCTGCACGTTGCCTTATTTTTAACATTCACAGTACGCGCTCTGTTTTTTTCTCCAGACCCTTTGATTTACCAATCTGCAGTTCGGGTAGACATCGTTGGGCTGCCAGATAAAATCGACCCCTCACAGCCCCTGCCGCCGAAACAAGAGTCGGCGAGCCCCAGCCCGCCCAAGCCCTCTCAGTCAGCAAAATCAGAATCAAAGGAAAAGCCTCCCCAAAAAGATGTCGAGGCTGTAAACTTAAATCGCGAAAAAAATAAGCAAAAAGAAGCCCTTGAAAAACTAAAGGCGATGTCTGCCATAGAAAAAATTAAAGAAGATCTCGAAAACGACAAGAAAAAAATCGCAGGACAAGGGAGCTCTAAAGCCTCAGGCGCGAAAATTAAAGGCAATGTTCTCTCTCCAGGCACCGAGCTAAATGGCTTAAACAAGCTTCAGCACGATAACTATTTAGCGACTCTTGACCAGCAGATTAAGCAGCACTGGTTTTTACCGCAATGGCTCGCAAAAAAATCGCTGCGAACTCAGATTCGCCTCAAAATTGATGAAAAAGGCCAGGTCCTATTTCGTGAAATTGTTTTATCTAGCGGAAATAGCAGTTATGATGAACTAGCTCTGGATACAATTGACAAGGCCGCTCCGTTTGCGCCACCACCAGAAAAGTTTGTTTCTATTGTGGCTACGAATGGACTGCTGATAGGGTTTCCTGAGTAAAAGGGGATTACATGCTTAAACTCTTCGTAATGTTGACGGCTCTGTGTTTTGCGAGCCCTCTTTTGGCACAAGAAGATGGCCGAGGACCAGGAGCGGCTCCAGGTCCATCTTCAGACATCAAGCTTGGCGAAGCAAAAACAAAAAAAAGTTTGTTAGCGCTACCGCCTTTGACTTACCAGGGTAGCCCGTCCAGTTCGGCGCAAAACATTGGAACTGAGGTCTTCAACACCATCAATAATGATTTGAGCGTTTCGGCGTACTTCGAAATCATTCCCCACAAGGCCCACCTCGAAGACACGTCAAAAACAAGCCTAAAGCCCGCCCCAGGAGACCCGAACGGATTTAAATTTCAAAGCTGGAGCACCATAGGCGCGGAGTTTCTGATACGAATCGGTTACTTTGTTGCCGGTTCAGATCTGCAGATGGAGGCCTATCTCTATCATGTCGGAAAATCCCAACTCATAATGGGAAAAAAGTATAAAGGGCCGGCTGCGGGTGCTCGAAAAATTGCTCATACCTTTTCAAATGACGTTCTTGAGGCGCTGACCGGAAAAAGGGGTATGTTTCTTTCAAAAATTGTCGTTGCCAGCGATCGAGATGGCGGCAAGTCCCGCGAAATCTTCCTAATGGACTGGGATGGAGCCTCGCCACAAAAACTAAGTAACCATCGCTCCATCGCGCTATCACCTGCCTGGTCTCCGGATGGGCGCCGCATCGCCTACACGGCCTATGTCATCCGATCAAAAACAAAAATGCGCAATGCTGATATGTTTTTGTATGATCTGAGAACAGGCAAGCGGGAGTTAATCTCATACCGAATGGGAATAAATTCTGGAGCCTGTTTTGGTCCTGATAATAAATCGATTTTTTTAACAATTTCCCAGCAAGGAAACCCGGACCTTTACAAAATGTCCTTTGATGGAACTTTGCTCGGCAAAATTACCAATGGACCAAATGGCGCAATGAATGTTGAGCCCGCCGTCAGTCCCGACGGAAGCAAAGTTGCGTTTTCATCTGACCGAAGCGGTCGACCGATGATTTATGTCATGAACGCCGATGGCTCAAATGTAAAACGTCTCACCTTTGCGGGCGTTTACAATTCAACTCCGGCTTGGTCTCCGGACGGCAAAAAAATCGCCTTTGCCGGACAAAGCGATGATCACTTCGATATCTTTGTTATGAATGCTGATGGGACAGGAATGATTCGTTTGACATCTGCCAAAAAAGCTTCTGGTCGCTGGGCAACGAATTCTGATCCAAGTTTTTCTCCGGATGGGCGCTTCGTCATGTACAGCAGCGACCGCACCGGCAAAAGTCAGATATTTATTTCGACGGCGGATGGCTCTGAAGAGCGCCGAGTAACCCTTGATAACTACGATTACTTCAAGCCAAAGTGGTCCACTAACATTGACTAAGCTAAGACCCCTTTCTAAGTACGCGGCCTCAGAAATAGCCGAGGCCATAAAATTTTCGCCTGTATTAAGAAGCTATACTGATCTTAATTACTCCCCATCGCTGTCATTGCATCAGCGACGAAACACAGCCTGGATCGAAGCGAGTCTTGCAACTATTTTAAATACTCATAGCTCGCAAGAGGTTTGTGCTGCTTGGAGCGAAACGGCCCGCTCGCTTCTATCCGATGTTTTTTTAAGTAATTTCTCGACTCAAACAGCAGCTCTTTTTGCCCTTGGAAAGCTTGGCTCTCAGGAGCTAAACCTTAGCTCCGATGTCGACCTTCTCATTGTCGCGCGCGAGGGCGGGCCCGAACAGCTTAAAGCTCTAAGGCAGTTTCAAAAGACCCTCTCCGAAAGAACTCCTCATGGTTTTGTTTTTAGGGTTGATTTTGATCTCCGGCCTGGCGGAAGAAGCGGCCCTCTCATTCCGACTGTTGACCAAATGATAGATTACTACGGAAATTATGGCGAAACCTGGGAGCGCCTCGCCTTCGTGCGGTTTTCTCCCGTTGCTGGCGACAGTAAAGTTATTTCTGAGCTAAATGATTTTGTACAAAAATTTTCGTATCGTCGACACCTTGATTACACGTTGTTAGATGACCTTAAAAATCTTCGCGGAAAGATTCGCCAACATTACTCTCCGAGAAGCACGGAAAGCGTTTGGGACCTCAAGCTCGGCGTGGGCGGGATTCGTGATATCGAACTCTTTGTTCATGCGCTTCAAGTTATTCATGGTGGAAAAAACCCAAAACTCCAAGTTCACGGCACGGCCGCGGCTCTTCAGACTCTCAAAGAAACACAAATTTTACCAGCAAGCGACTGTGATTTTCTAGCAGGGCACTATTGGCAATTACGCGCGCTCGAAAACCTCATTCAGGCAAAAAACGATGAGCAAAATCATCTCTTAGAAAAATCCGATCTTTTGCCCGCGTGGGCGCTGCAAGTTACTAAATCTCTCGAGGATAATTTCGAAACATGCGATCGAATCGTAACCTCGCTTTTGGGGACTCCGCCAGCAGCTAATTTCGCAACCTTGCCGGCTGACCCCGCGCTTTCCGAAGTCTGGAACGAAATTCTTGAAATTGAAGTTCTCTCTCGCAAC
>JAMIQD010000152.1:0-12273 GCA_035914755.1 Pseudobdellovibrionaceae bacterium
TCTAGGTGAGAGGCCTTCACTATGGCGCTCGCCCATTCTGATTTTTTTTCAGACTGCGAGTAAATCACTTCGATATCCGATGAGCCGGGGCTAAGTACCGGACTCAAGTATGCTTCAACCAGCTCTTTTGCGTCGGACAAAAACAAATCCCTATCGGTGCAAACATAAGCGGGCTTGAAACGAAACAAACTTCCGCCAAAGAGGTTTCTCAGTCTATTAAAGTTTTCAAGGTCAGGAGCCAAACCCGGCTCTGCCGGATCCACGGCCCAAAGAGCTGATAATTCTTGCGCCTCTACGGTTTTCTGTGTCTCAATTATTTCCATTAAACAATCCCCTTCTTGCAGCCAAAAGCCCTTCTCGATCCTCAGGGTGAGAAATTTCGATTAAAGCCTTCGCTCTTTCATTCAAAGTCTTTCCATATAAATCGGCAACTCCATACTCAGTCACTACATACTGAACGTGTGACCGGGTGGTTACGACGCCCGCCCCTGCTTGCAAATTCAAAACGATCCGCGAACGACCGCTTTTGGTTCTCGAAGGCAGAGCAATGATCGGCTTGCCACCACTCGACAGTGCCGCCCCTCGCATGAAGTCCATCTGCCCACCAACTCCAGAAATAATCTTGTTGCCAATGGAATCGGCACAAACTTGTCCCGTCAAATCGACCTCCACCGCCGAGTTGATAGCCATGACATTTTTGTTACGACAAATCACAACAGGGCTATTAACGTAGTCAGAGGGCAGCTGAATAACGGCGGGATTATCATCTATAAAGTTGTAAACATCTCTCGACCCCATAACGAAGGCAGACACTGTCTTTCCGGGATGAACGGATTTCTGGGAGTTGTCGACAGCTCCAGCTCGGATCAATGACAGAACACCATCCGACCACATCTCGCTATGGATTCCTAAGTGCTTATGACCATGTAGTTGGGCCAAGACGGCATCAGGAATCGAACCAATCCCAACCTGCAAGCATGCTCCGTTATCGATAAGCCCCGCCACATTCCGTCCAATTGTTTGATCAATGGAGTTGGACTCACGCTTTGCAGACTCGGGCAGCGCCCTGTCCACCTCAACATAAGCATCAAGTTCATCAATGTGCACAAAACCATCTCCATGCACTCGCGGCATCTGGCGATTGATCTGGGCGATTAAAATATCTGCGGCCTCAATAGCGGCGCGAGCCACGTCTACACTCGTTCCGAGAGTACAATACCCCTGCTTATCTGGAGGAGAAAGATGCAGCAAAGCGGCCTGTATCGGCCTGCGCCGAGAACGAAAAAGTTGAGGAATTTCCGAAAGAAAGCAGGGCAAATAATCAATGCGGTCCCCATCGAGATGGGCTCGCATATTGGCACCGACGAACAGATTTACAACGCGAAAGCTCTTGTGCAACGATGGACTTACGTAGGGACTGACACCCTCTGTGTGCAAGTGAATCAACTCGACATTTTCAAGTCGAGAAGCTTCTTTTGCAAGGGCCTCCAGCAAAACACTCGGCGTCGCCGCCGCCCCATGCACGAAGACGCGGTCGTTGGACTTGATTAAGCGGAGCGCCTCACTGTTCGAGCTACATTTGGACATTCTAACCCCTTTGCCGCCCTATTACTAAAGCAGCACACACCAAAGAACAAGCCGCTCCGCAATCGAAGGAACAAGACGTACCTGTATTGGGACATTTCGTCTCAACTTTGTAACAGCCTACGACCAAAATGTTATGTACCTTTTGAATATATTGATACAAGAGTAAAACTAGAATACGAACTACTAACAACCTTTAGAAAGGATTATTATGACAGCCCCAGCAAAATCAGCTCATGTCACGATCGCCCCGTATATGACCAAACTTCCGCACACTATAGGTTCTGAACAGCCACTTGCAAAAGCTGAGAAGCTCATGTCTTATCTTAAAGTCCGCCACCTACCAGTTTTAGAAGGCGGCAAGTTGGTCGGAATTCTTTCGGATCGAGACATCAAGCTGCTCGAAAGCTTCAAAGATGTGAATCCCAACGAGGCAAAAGTTTCTGAGGCCCTTTCTGAAGAAATTTATATGGTTTCCTCAGAAACTCCTGTTCGCGAGGTTTGCAAAACTATGGCCGAAAAAAAATATGGATCTGTTTTAGTAATCGACAATAAAAAGCTCGTTGGAATTTTCACTTGGATTGACGCCCTAAATGCAATGACAGAACTCTTAGAAAAAAACGAGCAGACTCACTAGCGAGTCTGCTCTCTGCAGTAAGGCTATTTCTCTACTTTTTGGATTACTTTTTCCATTGTTTTGAGCTCTTTGGATACATCGCTCGGGATGTGCGTGCCACTGGAGCCAGTATAGGCCATGGTAACAAGATCTTGATACTCTTTAAGACACTTTTTCGCCACAGGACTTGCGGGGAACTCCATTACACACTGTTTTAGATAGAGCTCCGGAAGAGAATAAAAAGTTCGATGACTATAATGGGACTCACATAAAGAGAGCCAATACAAAATATCTGGCTTTAACGGTGTCTCTGGATAGGAATTTAAGTATTCAAAAAGCACACTTGAAACCTTCAAATAGATAAGTTCTTTTTTGGGATTATCAAATTTAAACTCGCCAGCCAATTCATCCTTTAGCGCTGTCTCAATGTACTTTCTAAACTCTGCTTCTTGCGAACTGTTGAAGGCCGGATAAGGTTCGTTTTTCAGGGACTCTGCGGCTGCTTGCAATCCACTTATTTTACTAATTATGCCCTTAGGTAGTGCTTTGTTTGCTTTATCGGCTTTAAGGGCACTAACGAGACCTTTAAAATCTCTTTGCACACGAACATAATAAAAGAGTTGCCGATAGACGGCTCGTTCAACACTATCCGAAGTCACCATGTTTTTTGGATATCCTTTAATAGCTTGATCATAGAGTTTCATTGCTTCGTTAAAATTACGGATAACAAACAAAAACTCAGCTTCTTCAAAGGGGTTTACCAAAATGTGACCACTGTTCAAAGTAGTAAATTGAGTCGACACCGCTGGCAGCTGTGTATGGCAGGACATACACACACCCAGAGTCGACTTTAGCATCCATAGCGAGTAACTCTTGTTTCCTGACTGAAATACCAACTCGGTTTCCTTTAATTGCTGACTCAATACTTGTCCAGAAATTTGAAATCCGGTTTTTTTAATTTTGCTTTCGTGATTAATTTGTCGACTGAGCTCTTCCATCTTTTTTAGTGAGGAATCAATCTTTTCGGAGTTTTTGGGATCCTTAAAAGCGGCTTCAGAAACAATATACGGTTTTAGCTTGAATATCTCATTCAACATCTGATCCATAAATGGCTTTACATCAGCAGATCCACTGCTCGCCATGCCGACCACAGTTAAAAATGTCCAAATTCTTTTCATTACAATTCTCCTCATTTTGTTTTAACCAATAAATATTTTTTGAGTATCCATTCGGCCCATAAGACGCTCACCACTCCAACACCGAAACTCCCTACAATCAGATAAGGATTCGGAGACGAAAAATGAAGAAGCTCGCGCAGCTCCGGCCTGTAAAGCGCCATAATCAAAAATAAAATCGTTCCTATGACAATTCCAGCGGCAACGCGGTTCTTCGTCAGAGTAAATTTCTTTATCATCAACATGACGTTGGCCCCAAGTAGCGTCACAAAAACTAAGGTGCGCGCGCTCTGCTCCCCCGCCCCTTCCGCTAACGAAAATAAAAACACCACAACGAGGGCCACTAAAATACTAAATCCTCGAAGAAAGCTTGGCAACCATACTTGACGATTAAAAAGAGATTCTTGCGAATTTCGCGGGGGTCTTCGCATCACGTCGAGTGCGGCCGCTTCCATTTCAAAGGCCACCGAAGAAACAGGCTCAATAATTAAGTGCAAAAATGCAATGTGAGCTGGCAGTAACACCAATGGAAGATTCAAAACGACTGGCAGCACAGACATTCCTAAAATCGGGATATGAACCGTAAAAAGATAGATCATGGCACTTTGAAGATTTTCATAAATTCGTCGTCCCATTTTAATAGAGTCAACAATCGAACCAAAATCATCGTCCAACAGAACCAAGTCCGCAGCCTCTCGAGCTACATCCGTGCCTCTCTTTCCCATCGCAATACCAATATTGGCACTTTTTAAAGCTGGAGCATCATTCACTCCATCTCCAGTCATCGCTACAACTTCACCGGACTTTTTCAAGGCATTCACAATCTGCAATTTTTGAGCAGCAGAGACTCGTGAAAAAATATCGCACTCTTTTACAGATGCCAACACCTCTTGCTCCGTCATCGCCCCCAGTTCGACCCCAGTTATCACACGCTCAACGTTCTTGAGACCAATTTTTCTACCAATACTGGACGCCGTGAGAGGATGATCCCCGGTGAGCATCAACAAACGAATTCCCGCAGATTGGCATTCAGCCACTGCCAGAGGTGCTTCAGAACGTATAGGATCAGATATTCCAATAAAACCGACAAAGAAAAATTCAAAGTCATGTTGATGCGCAGGAAGGGGCTCCTCTGCCGAAAATGCCCTGGCGACGCCAAGAACTCGCAAGCCATCCTGGGCCATTCGCTCAGCTTTATTTCGCAACCCTCTCAAAACCTCAGGACTCAGGTGACAAAGATCCAAAATAGCTTCTGGGGCCCCCTTTGCTCCAATAACAAAACCCCCTCCTGCCTGGGGTTTCCATGCGTGCGTAAGAGACAACAATTGAGGAGAAAGTGGATATTCTTTTTCTAAAGACCAATCTTTGTGAAGATGTTCCGTTCCTTCGAGATAGCGAAGGCCCGCCGAAGCGAAGGCGAGCTCCATCGGATCAAAAGGATCTTTTCGGCTTGCTAAAATTCCAAACTCAAGAACTTCATGAAACTCCTCGGGCAATGTCGTCTGCGTAGATTCACTCAAATCAAGCTCACTCGCAGACGTTGATAGCTTTTGTATCGCCATCTGGTTAATCGTCAGAGTTCCAGTCTTATCCACGCAAAGGACCGTGGCCGCACCGAGATTTTCGATCGCAGACAATTTTCGCGCCAGAACTCTGCGCCGGGCCATTCGCCAGGCTCCCAGAGCAAGAAAAATTGTCAACACCGCCGGAATCTCGTTAGGAAGAATTGCCATCGCCAGAGTCAATCCCACCAAGAACCCGTCAATCCAGTTGCCACGACTCATTGAATACATTATAGCAACAACAAGACAAACAAGCCCCGCAATCCAAGCTACATTTTTCACAAGATCGTTGGTATGAATCTCAAGCTCAGTCAACTCTCTATCAGTAAAGTGCAGAAATCTTCCGATTTTTCCGATTTCGGTTTTCAGGCCAATGGCAGAAACGACAGCAAGGCCAGATCCTCGAACAATCGTAGTTCCAGCAAAAACAGAATCCTGAATAGCTTTTTCGACAGGCATGGATTCCCCTGTCAAAAGAGACTCATTTGCCGCAATAAAACTTGCAGAAACGAGAGCCGCATCAGCCGGAACGCGATCCCCTTCGCTGATAACAATCAGATCTCCACAAACAAGCTCTCTTGCCGCAACACGCTGCTTTTTTCCGTCTCTGATAACAAGAGCCCGCGGACTAGCTAGCTCCCGTAGAGCTTCTAGGGCCTTCTCCGCCTTTCGCTCCTGAAAAAAGGAAATACCTAAGATTAAGAATAGAAATCCAAGAAGCATTAGCGCCTCTTGCTGGTCACCTATAATAAAATAAATGATACCACAGCCAAGTAGCAAATAGACCATCGGCTCTTTGATTATGCCAACAGCAATTTGATGCAAGCGCCTAGAACGCACAGTTGGAAGCTCATTGTAACCACTTTCTTCTTGTTGCCGAACAACTGAAGAGAGGGACAACCCCGATCTTAAATCGATGCTCATGTTTTGATTTTGTCCTTCATGGAAATACTCCCTATTGCGAAAGGTCTAAATTTCCCAAAACTTGAGGCTTTATAAGAAGAGATTGGTAGATTTGGTAATTTCTCTTCACCAGTCGAACATACTCGCGGGTTTCTGCATAGGGAATCATTTCAACAAAAAGATCCATACTCTCAGTCGGATAGCGTTTTTGCCACTGTCGAACAATTCCCGGGCCAGCATTATATGCCGCGAGAGCTAGTTCAACGGATCCAAATTCACCAATCAAACGAGAAAGGAACTCAGAGCCCGCTTGAATATTCGCCTCAGGATCTAGCAATTCGTTCGCTTTTCTTATACCAAAATGTTTGGCCGTTGGATATATCAGCTGCATCAAACCCGCCGCTTTGGCTCGACTTCTCGCGTGCGGATTAAAAGCGCTCTCTTGGCGAATCAGGGATTTTACCAAAACTGGGTCCGTGGTTTTACTATGCTCAACAATTTTTTCCCAGTAACGAATCGGAAAAAGTAACCCTGTCACCGAAGATGAGATCTTCTCAGGGTGATCAGAAAGATACTTATGCAAGGTTTGAAATACTGGCAAATCCGCCCCGCTAAAATTTAGAAGAACTAACAGCGAAGTCTGAAACTCGAACGGCAGAGTGCGGAACTTTTCGTAATTTAACTTGCTGGCAAGCGCCTGAATCAATTCACTCTGACCCTTTTCGTGCAATTCGACCAAAGTGGCCAGCAAACGATCCCAGCTCTCATCTCCACTCGTCGTCGACAACTTCCATGAAGATACTTCTGCCGAGGACTCTGCCTCCCCCTTGAGAAGAATTCCATAGCCTCCTAAGGGGTTTCGTGTTTTTACAGTCGTCTTTGCAGAACAAAGCCCTTGCAAATACGCCAGCCGATCATTCACACCTCGCTCCGGAGTTGATGGAAACTGCTCTAAATAAGAAAGAGCCCGTGAGCACTCCATTTTTTGGATCGCAAAAATGGCAAGTCGAAAAAGGCTCTCTTGCCGAGAAAAAGTCTGACAAACTAAAACTTTTTCGTGCAAATGCTGAGATTGTTCTATGGCCTCTTTGTTTGGAAAATCAAGTTCTAGAGAATATGCAAGGGCCTGGGTCTCTAGAGCTTTACTGCAGTCAAAATCTTCGATGAGAAGATGCGCTCTTCGGCTTTTTCGGACAAATGACCAGGGTCGAAATTTTGAAATATAGCGATGCTGAATATTTTTATCACTGTTAACAACCACAGCTTTTTCAGCCTTTAAGGACTGTGGCAAAACTTGATTTAAATTTTTTGCGTTCAACCCATCAAAGCTCTTCACCTTGAGATTGGCCTTCAAATACGGCAGCGTCGATACCGGGCCATACTTGAGGGCCTGCTCAAGCTCGACGAGCTCTTGCTCTTTAAATACGACAGGCAGGGCAGAGGCCGGCAGACGGGACTTGGTTGCACAAGCTGAAGAGAATAGTAGAATAGCTAGAATAATAAATCGCATAGAAACTTGTCGGCATATTGTTCCGATTTCTTCGATCCAGTTTTAAATCTGGACGTCGAAATTAACGCCGGACTAAAAGATAAACACCACAGGCGACAGCCACCACCCCGCCCCACAGAGCCCAGCGACGAGTCTGGGTTAGAAGCCTTTCTTTGTAGCTAAGATCGCGCTTCACATAAGAAGGATCCTTTGCCATCTGGGCGCACTCGTGACGAAGCAGAAAAGGCAAAGCTAGAAAAAAGCCTATGCCACCAAAATACGATTGAGCCATCCAATCCCGATGATGTGAGGCCAGATGATCAAAAACCACCCCGTCTCGGCGGGCTCTCATAAATCCCTCTCCCGTACAAAGGTCGGGACGGTAGAATTTTAATGCATCCAGGATATAGTCAACCCGCTGCAAAAAAATAGGAATATGAATCGACCCACCAGATGATAAATCCAGATAGAAGCCTGGCACGAGCTTACTATGCCTCGCAAATCGAATACCGATTACATCCGAAAGATGAATCTGAACTGCTGGCCCCCCTTTGTTCTCAAAGTAAAATCGATCCCCATGAAGATGAATGCGAATCGAAATAGTTTCACGTAATATTATCGAAATTGCTAAAAGGGCTCCAAAGAGAACAATTTGCGATAGCGACGTGAAACGAAAAAGGTATTTATAGTGGCCACTTAAAACTTGAGATACCACATCAATAGCAAAAAAAGCCCCTGTCGAAATCGTTGCCAACCAGGCGACAAAATAAATAGTCTGCCCCGAAAGATGGCTGGTTAAAGATCGGCTCAAACCCTCACGACCGCTATAAGAAAGACTCCGAAGCATTAGATTTTGCATCTTCAAATCATAGGCTTTTTAAAACCGCTTTTCTACAAGATCAGAGATCGTTCTCACCTTGGGACTCCGCCCTGAATTGATTTTATACACCTGGCTAATCCTTTACCGACGGATTGTAAAGAGGCGCATCAGAGCTCCACTTTGCTTAAGCTTTGTGAGCGCAGAATTAATTTGCACCAAGGTAATATTCGACTTTTTTGAAACTGCACATTTGACATCGACGGGATCTAATTCTAATTTCGTCGCAATAATTTTAGGGTGTATTTTTTTGTAATACTGGTACTCTAGGCTAGAGATAACTAGGTAGTCGATTCTGTTACGAATCAACTTTTCTATATTGCTCAAAATATTGGGTGCATTTTCTCGCAGAATCTTCTTTGAGTTAAAATAAGGCTCTAAAGTAGGATAATAGAAGTTAACCGTAGTCCCGACTTTCTTGCCGAACAGCCCCTCAAGTTTGTTAAAATCATTTTTTTGATTTATAGTAACGACAAAGTTGATGTTCTTAAAAATTGGAGCTGTCCAAAAAACCTGATCTTTAAGATCTGGCTCCCAACTTTCATGACTGTAGCAAAGAATGTCAATTTTTCCGGCTAACACCGCCGATGCCACCCTTTGTTTGGGAATAAGCACCAAAATCGGCCTGCGCATTAACTGCTTAGAAAAAGCCTCACTCAACTCTTTTAAAATCCCTCCCTTGACCATTGTGCGCCCAACCGTCGTATCTGTTTGCACGAAGGGAAAAGAAGTATCCGCATGGATACCGAAAACCACTTCTTGAGCTTCGGCGGCGACGCCCTTCGATCCATGCATTAATAGCGAAAAGGCAAGAAACATTACACAAAAAATAATCCTGCTTAATATTTTCATACCGCCAATATAGTGCGAGCAATCGCTCGCAGCAACTAAAAGCTCACTAGGGAATACCTTGCCTTGGCTCGCTTCCCTAGAATACCATTTTAAAATGAGAACCTCCGACAAAAAAAACAAAGCATTTATACGCCGGCTGCAGTTTGCGATAAATGGAATCGTATCCACCTTCAAACAAGAGTCGAGCTTTCGTACTCAGCTTTTTTTCGGAGTCAGCGCTCTCATCCTTGTTGGTCTTTTAGGAGCACCCCCTCATTGGTGGGCTCTTTTTATTCTAATGATTGGGGCAATTCTGGCCTGTGAGCTTATCAATACTGCCTTGGAAAGCCTCTCCGACCGCATAGAACCCACTCATAATGAACTCATTGGACGAGCTAAAGACTGCGCGGCCGGAGCTGTTTTAATTCTGAGCACCACCTCGATCATATTGTTTTTGATATTTCTGTGGACTAAATGATGAAAGAAGACTCACCAAAAGCCTTCAAACTCTGGATCAACAAGAGTCTTCTCGAGCGAATGGCCGAAGCAATCAACTCTGTCTATAAGGATTTTGATCGCAAACAGTTTGTGCGTTTAGCTTCGCAACTCGCCCCCCTAGAATTAAAAGATCGTGTCCGCAGAGTCAGAGACGAGCTCCGAGATCAATTGCCACAAAAATATAGCACCGCCCTTGGTATCCTTATCAAATCCCTCGAAGGCGGAACACTCAAAAGCTTTGATCTCTGGCCCTACACTGAATTCATCCAAACTTATGGTCTCAATGACCTCGACATTTCCCTGGCTGCGCTAAAAAAAATAACTCCTCTTTTTACCAGCGAATTCGCAATTCGGCCCTTTATTCGGCACTATCCGCAAGAGTGCCTAAAGTACCTTCTCGTCTGCGCTAACGATTCGGATGCGCATATTCGCAGATGGGCCAGCGAAGGCACAAGGCCTAGACTCCCCTGGGGAGAAAAACTTGAAATCTTCATAAAAAATCCTTCACAGACTTTGGCTATTCTAGAAACACTCAAACACGATCCAGAGCTTTACGTTCGAAAAAGCGTCTCAAATCACCTGAATGACATTGCGAAGGATCACCCAGATTTGGTAATTCGAACATTGTCGAAGTGGCAGGCGGAAGAAAACCCAACTCATTCCAGTAAAATCGAATGGATCACTCATCGTTCTCTTCGAAATCTTATCAAAGCAGGTCACCCACAGGCTTTGAAATTAATCGGCGCCAATCACCATGTAAAAATTAAAGTATCCAAGCTCACTTTGAATAAAAAATATTTTCGCATGAATGATATTTTAGAATTTAACTTCGAACTACTTTTAACATCAAACAAGCCTCAAAAGATTGTGATTGATTATGTTATTCATCATGTAAAAGCGAACAAAGAAACGACACCGAAGGTTTTCAAACTAAAAACACAGACCCTAGCTCCCCACCAACGAATTTCGATCTCAAAAAAACACACCTTAAAACCGATCACAACGCGGAAGTATTATTCAGGGGGCCACTTATTAGAAATTCAGATCAACGGAAAAATTTTTTCGCAGGCGAAATGGTCACTCAAGGTCTAAGGTCATAAATTCGGCTCTCGTAAGGACGAAGTTCGAGCTTCGCGGTTATGTCCTGGTGAGAAATTTCGTAATTGCTCAGCAAAATATTATGATGTTCCAATTGATAATCGCCAAAATCACAGAGTGCGGATCTTGAAGTCATATTCACCATAATCAGAACCTGCTCATCTCCCTCAGTTCGTGTGTAGGCGTATACTTGAGTGTGCTCTGGCAACACCAAAGCATATTGACCATAGACAAAAATATCCCTCTGTCGGCGAAGTCGAATCAGCTGTCGATAAAAATTTAAGACCGACTTAGGGTCACCTAACTGAGTCTCGACATTGATGCAGGAGTGATTCTTGTTCACTCGCAGCCAGGGTTTCCCTTTAGAAAAACCGCCATTATTTTTATCGCTCCACTGCATAGGTGTTCGAGCATTGTCTCGAGAGATCCCGCTGAGTTCCTGTGTTATTTCAGGATCACTCAAACCCTGCTGACGCTTTATTGAAAAATGATTTTTTGCCGAAACATCATTGAAATCATCTGGCCCATCGAAGGTTGTATTAGTCATTCCAATCTCTTGGCCCTGATAGATAAATGGAGTTCCTTGCATCATAAAATACATCGTAGCTATTGCTGTGGCACTTTCTCGCCAATAGTTTTCAACATCTCCCCACTTTGAAGTGATCCTAGGGATATCATGATTTTCAACGAAGAGGGCGTTCCAGCCTTTACCTTGCATGCTCTCTTGCCACCTGGTAAAAATCTGTTTTAACAAGGAAAGATCGACTCGAGCCTCAGGATTAGTGTCCCAAAGCCCGACATGTTCAAACTGAATTATCATATTCAGCTTCTTCTGATCTTCCCCCACCCACTCTTCCGCTGCATCAGCGGAGACACCATTCGCTTCGCCCACTGTCATAATGTCATAGTGAATAAAAGTATTCTGACAAAGATCCTTGAGGTACTCCTGAATTCCTTCCACGTTCATGTGCTTTTGGAACGAAGGCACGTACCGTAGTCCCTTTGGATTTTCTATGTCGACAAGGCCCTCTTCTTTTTTCATATGACTGATGGCATCGACACGAAAGCCGTCGATGCCCTTATCCATCCACCATCGGATCATTTTGTATACTTCTTGGCGCATCTCCTTGTTTTCCCAATTGAGATCTGGTTGCTTAGTCGAAAACAAGTGCATATAGTACTGATCTGAAGTCTTATCATATTGCCAGGCAGAGCCCCCAAAGATGCTTTCCCAGTTGTTAGGTTCTTGATTGTTTTTTCCGTCGCGCCAAATATACCAATCGCGCTTTTTATTATTTCTCGAAGATTTGGACTCCAGAAACCAGGGGTGCTCGTCGCTTGTGTGATTTATGACTAAATCGATAATTAACTTCATTCCTCGGCGGTGAACTTCTGAAAGAAGCTGGTCAAAATCTGACATGGTGCCGAACTCACGATGGATATCTTGATAGTCACTGATATCATATCCATTGTCGTCTTGCGGTGACTTATAGACAGGACAAATCCAAATAACATCTATGCCGAGGTCTTTTAAATAATCCAACCTGCTAATTAATCCCTGAAGATCACCAACGCCATCTCCGTTGCTGTCCATAAAGCTGCGAGGGTAAACTTGATAAACTACTGCTTCTTTCCACCAA
>JAMIQD010000153.1:0-1796 GCA_035914755.1 Pseudobdellovibrionaceae bacterium
AATAATTACGAAACGAATTGCTTGAATCCGCGAGGGTCCCCGATGATCTATGATTACGGCGGAAAACCCTACGCGACGACAAGCTTGAGTTCGCCTTTGAGCTTTTTTAAAAATGCCGGAAGCGGCACGGAGGCTTTAGGCGTAGACTGCTCGGGTTTAGTATACACAGCTCTTTCTACTGCGGGTCTACGGGTAGCCCCGCGAAAGAATAACAAGGCGACTGGTGTTTATGGAATTAGCGCTAAAATGTATCTTGATCCAGAACAAAATGGTTTGTCGTGTTTGCAAAAAGTGTCTGTAAATCCAAAAGAGACTCTAAGACCCGGAGACATTGTTGCCGTCCCCGGACATGTGTTGATGATTGATTCCACTGGAAGCGATCCATTCGGTCTAAACGGAGTGTCGAGCGCAAGTGGCTGCTCGTCGATAAGTTTTAAAAATTTTGATTTTGTTGTTGCCCAAAGCAGTCCGAGCAAAGCCGGGGTGGGGATAAATCGCTATGAGGCTCGCGACTACTTGAGAGAAAGTGTTAAAATGAAAGAAGGGCTCGAAAAGTATGCCTACTATGCTTGTTTAGCGAGGTTCGATAGCAAGTCCTACACACCAAATCTTGAAGCGGCATCGGTGGTTCGTCACAAGATGACTTCTGAGTGTTTGGGGGCACGAGTAAAGCTTGAACAGGAGTCGTGTATCCAGAGCTGCCCGCAACTAAAGAAATAACCAGACCACAAATCAAGACCATAGTCGAGCTCGGTTTTTGATTTTATTTGAAGCCTCGTTTAGTATGTATTTGCGGGGGATTCATGTCTCAAGATAAATCAGAGCTAAAGCAACCGGTTGGCATCTATGTGTTAGCCGTCCTTTTTATGCTAGCGCCAGTTGGTAATATCATTTTAAGTTTTATTGCAAGTGGGGTTGACGGTTGGTATCGACCTGATGTTTTTCTTGATTTGCTGACCACAGTTCCAGCCGCGGACTGGGCCTGGCTCGTGGCGATTTTTATTGCTGGCGCTTCTCTGCTTTTAAGGCACAAATCCTCATGGATGTTATCGGTTGTCGTCCTTTTAATGGTTCTCGCTATGAATACTTATCGGGCCTTTACCGTGGATGAAAACACTCTGAATCCTGAATTTGTTAGGGTGCAGATTCTGGTCTCTATTCTCGTGACCTTCTCGGTTTTAGTGATCGCCTTTTACACGCGGTATCCCTATTTGGATCGTCGCCAACAATGGATTTTTCCGACAGCCCATCGTTATAATGTCGCAACTGCCGTTTTGGTTCATATCGCCGAGGGCGTTGTCGGCACCACTGAGTCAGTGTCGTCTGCGGGAGTTCGCATTCGCATGCCGAAAGTCGTTGATGAACTCAAACATGCTGGAGATTTAGACATTACTTTTACAGAGATGGACAACTTCAAAGTCGCCAGTGAAATTGTTGAATTCAATGGCACAACCCTTCGTCTTAAATTTAAAAAATTTGGCTGGGGCTCTCGCGGACGTCTTGAGGCTTGGCTTAAATCAAAAAGTGCTTAATGTGGATTGAAAAGAGGTTCCTATGAAATTACTACGCAACTCGTGGCATGTCGTTAAGGCATCATCGCTTGCGCTCTCTGTTTTTACAATGGTCTTAGCTCCCGTAGGCCAAGGTATTGCAGCGACAAATGCAGTTTCTCCCCCCATAAAGGTTTACGTCGACTACAGCAAATACAAATGGAACGTGGATAAACAAACCGTTCAGCAATATTTAAAAGTCACGGGTCTCGCTACTAAAAAGAAAATGACAGTCGGGGAGTTTTA
>JAMIQD010000154.1:0-1825 GCA_035914755.1 Pseudobdellovibrionaceae bacterium
CAGGATAGAGGCGGTCGGGTGTGATCTCATTCGCTACACTCTCACCAGAATAGAGCATCTGCTAATAGCTATGGCTCTGTGTCAATATTGCCTGGCTCGGCAGAACTGCTCAATCCTGCGCAGTTCTTCATAAGCACCTCCCTGTGCAAAAAGTTTCGCTCATGAGACAGAGCGCTTTGAATCCTCATGCGCTCTGCATAAACCACTTCGTGTGGCGAAAGCCCGCCTGCGCCCTTACAGTGTTTGTTAAGCCTTTTAAACATTGAACTTAATCACCCCTATAATTCAAATGTGACAGAGGACTAGTCCTCTGTCACATTTGAATTGTGGGGTAGAGTGATTTCAGCTTTATTCTTGAGTCTTCAACGGCAAACTGCCAAGAAACGCCTTTCTGCATTGAGTTTCTGTTGGCCTCCCATTTTTTTGTTATTTTTCTCAAAGTTTCAATCTCAGCAATTCTTTTTTTCAAGCATTGTCTGGTAAGTACACTTAGCTCACATTCCGCGATGTTAAGCCAGCTTCCATGCTTGGGAGTGTAGTGAATCTCCAATCTTCGGGATAATCTTAGTGCCTCGCTAGGCGAAAAAGCTTTATACAAAGATCCTACGCAGTGAGTATTCAGATTATCGCAAACCAAAATCACCTTGTCTCTGTCTGAATAGTCGTTGTCTAGAAGGTTTTTAACTTCTTGGGCCCAATCCAAAGCGGTTCTTCGTTCTCTGACACTTGTCTTTCTCCAGTTTCCAAGAGCGTCAACAAAAATAAAAATTGAAGCTGTGCCATGTCGCTGATACTCGTAGTCTTCACGTTCAATTTGCCCGGGTTTCATTGGCAAGTATTCACGAGAGTCCGACAACCGTTGAAATGGTTGTTCATCCATGTTTACTACAGGCCTGGAGTAATTGTAAGGGCGACTGTAAATCTCTAGAATGTCTTCCATGGCCGCAACAAAATCGGCATTGGCTTTGGGTGGAATACACCAACTTCTTTTAAGGTGAGGCTTTAAATCGTTTTTTTAAAAGGCGGCGGACCGTTTCATGCGAAATCGACTCTACGACTTCAAGCTCTACCAAGCGATTTGCGATAAGACGGAGAGACCAGTTTCCAGAATCATCAGCCTCTGATTTTTTTGAACAGGCGACTGCGATAATGTGCGCCTCTTTTTCACCGTCAAAAATCGACTTACGTGATGGCTCTAACTGCTTTTTCCTTATAATTGCGCCATAAAGACCGCGCTCAACAAAATTTTTGCGAATACGGGCTATTGTGGTTGTAGTGCAGCGAAGAGCCTGAGCAATTTCTTCATCTGGAAGAGCCGGTCCATTTAAGTCAGACATTAACAAGGCTTGCTTCCTGCGCAACTCTAAGACAGAAGCTTTGCCGCTTTTCAATGATTGATCCAATTCTTTGCGTTGCTTGACTGAAAGTCTCACATCAAAACGCATTTGCACGCCACCTCCATGCATAATCAAAATTCAAAAAGTAAAACCAGTTACACATTCGAAGGTACGACAACGTCAAAAAAAGTACAAGCTAAATCTTGAACTCAAATGTGACAGTGGACTAGTATTTAAACAAAGAAGTCCCAGATTATTTTCTGGGGCTTCTTTTCTTGAGATTGCTTATTCCGCCACAATCCCAGCTTCTCAGAAACAATCAGTTCGGAGTAAAGGTCAAACCACTGTTCCAATTGCGTGGAGCATAGGGGTTATTGCTGATAGCAGTAAAAAAGTCTGAATCAACAATATCGTAAAAGTCCATGACAACGGTTCCCTGACCTCTGTTTGAGCTTTCAAGGAGTTCTTTTCCACCATTTTCACCAAGA
>JAMIQD010000155.1:0-2569 GCA_035914755.1 Pseudobdellovibrionaceae bacterium
GCTCTCTAAAACAGCCATTGCCCAGGCGGAAAGGTTCTTGTACACAAGGATTTGTGATTTATTTCGCTTTGCAGACAACCTGATTCTGCTGTGCTGAAATTCGACCTCAGCCCAAGTCAGATCGACCAACTCCATTTTCCGGCAGCCGGTCAGAAGATACATAAGAAAGATCGCTCGCTGCTCGAGACGGGGTAGAGTGTGAATGACCGTCATGAGCCTCGGCATTTCGGCTTCAGTCACAAACCGTTCACGCTCTTTTCGTCCATTCCATTCGACGCCCTTAAAGGGTTTGACAAAATCGGGCGGCAACAGCTCCCAGTCAATAGCTTTGTTGAAAAGGACACGAAGGAGCCCTAAAACCTGGTCAGCTTCTCTTGGGGTTTTTTCGGATAGCCGGCAGTGCAAAGTTCTAACTTGTTCCGAGGTTATAGAGTCCAGTGCTTGACCTTTAAAGACAGGAATCAGATGACGGGCTATTCGGCGCCGTTCCTCGTCCCATGTGCGCTTTTGCTTGGTTGCGTAGTGATTCAAATAGTGCTTTGCAAAATCTTCAAAACTAATGCCAGTTATTGCATGACCTGATTTTGCTTTTTGTAAAAGCCGCTTGGCCTGGTCGTATGAGATTGAATCGACAGGTCCAAGAGTGACGAGCGTTTGTTTTCCGTTCAAACGGAACTTACCGATCCAGACAGAGGCTCCGGATTTGTTTATCCGCACTCCGAGACCAGGCGTGGCGCCATCCCATTTAGTGATGGGCTTAGACATATCACCAATTCCGAAAAGCTCAAAAAGGCACATGCCCGAAATTTTTGAAGAGATATCAAAAGACGCCTGGATTTCCATGAGATATATACCCGATTTATACCACTAAAAACCGGGAAACCCACGCGCACGTTGATTACCTCACTGATTCGAATACCCCGTTGCCGAGCGGAGGCGGCAAGTAGAGCCAGGCAAAGAACGCAGGAATCACACCGGTATATACCATTTATATACCACGAGGTATTATATATGTCAGAGCAATTTGAATTAGATGCGACGAAACTTCTCATGGATGGTATCGCTAAAAAGCAAACGCTTGAAGAAGTTTTCGCACGCATGTGTGGCATGACACGAGAAGAACTGGAAAAGAACTATTTGGCACCTCTTAGGGAAATAGAAAGAAAGCGTCGAGAGGCTGAAAAAAATGCCTAGACCGACACCCGATTACATTCCCGGCGAGCTTCGCGATCACATATCTAGCCTGGGCTATTCTGGAGTCACTGAGTACACCGAGCATATCGGACTGAACCGGGCCAGGTTGTTGAAATTGTTTTCCGGCAACCAGGCCCGGTTGAAGCCTTATTTCAATTTTTGCGAGTTTGCAAACATCAGTCTTGATGAAATGGCTGAGCTTATGCGAACGGGCGAGATAAAGGGTCTGATTTTGCGCCTGTCAGAAAAACACAATTGCTCGATCAACCACTTGGAAAAAATCTCAAACGTCGGTCAAGGATTTCTTCGCCTGCGCATGAAGGGTGATGGAAATATGAATGGACTACAAACGTATATAGAAGTAGCCAAGGCTCTTGGATGGAGTTTAGACAAATTAGCTAAAGTCTGTCTAACCTAAACGTCAATTGGGCGTTTTGCTGTTTTCGTGCGTCTTGATAGTCTCCGTTTATCCGAGTATTATTTTTCCATCGAATCTGATTCGATTCGGTAGTCACCGGTGGGTGGCGGAGCCTAACAGAAAGAAATAAAAGTCCTAACGGGGCAGCAATGCCCCTGTTAGGCTCCCTTGCGCGAAGGTCACACTGCATCGTACCTCTCCTGCGCCGGGGAGCCTTAACTCAGCACAGCAACAAGGAGGGTGCCACTATCACTGGTGGCGTCAGTTTTATGCCGAGAAAAGCAGCCTCAGTCGAAGTCAGGTTTTGGTCTCACGTTGATAAAACGCCAGGACAAGGACCTTATGGAAATTGCTGGCTTTGGACCGGCTGTACTGACGACACGGGCTATGGCGCTTTCAAAATATGCGGTAAGAAAAAAAATTCTCACCGAATAGCCTATGAACTTTCATACGGAAAGATTGTCGGGCTATTCGACGTTATGCACTCTTGCGACGAGCGAAGATGCTGTAATCCAAAGCATTTGAGCTTGGCGACAAGAAGGAGAAACGTTGAAGATGCTTCCGGCAAGCAAAGGCTAGCGATTGGCGAGAGAAATCCTAACGCAGTATTGACTGTTGGATTGGTGAAGGTCATAAGGCTTTTGCACTCGGCTGCAAACCTTAATCCGGCGACAATCGCAAAACACCTAGAGCTGAATCCTAAGACTGTTGAGCTTGTCGTAAAGAACGAGACTTGGAAGCACGTAAGTATTTAACAGGAGGCGCCACCATTGACGGTGGCGGTAGATTCATGTCGAGTGATTTAGAAAATATTTTGAAGATAGCTTCAGCGTTTGGGGAAGACGGAAAAATACATCCCGTGCCCGGCTCTACTGGTTATCGCATTCATTGCCCTATTTATCCAGGCGATAGTTCGGCAGTGATTGGTAGGAACTTCGTTAAAGGCGAGCCGTCTTT
>JAMIQD010000156.1:0-7984 GCA_035914755.1 Pseudobdellovibrionaceae bacterium
CCCCTGGTGGTCACAAAAGAAGGTGATGTTTTCTGCTTGGATGCAAAAATGAACTTCGACGATAACTCCCTCTTTCGACACAAGGACATCGTTGAGATGCGAGATCTTAACGAAGAAGAGCCCTCGGAGATTGAGGCTTCAAAGTACGACCTCGCCTTCATCAAGCTTGATGGCAACATCGGCTGTCTTGTAAATGGCGCGGGACTCGCTATGGCAACACTTGATATCATTAAACTCCATGGCGCAGAGCCGGCCAACTTCTTAGATGTTGGCGGTGGTGCAAACAAAGAAAAGGTAACGGCCGCCTTTAAAATCATCCTCAAAGACCCGCACGTTAAAGGCATTCTTGTGAATATTTTTGGCGGCATCATGAAGTGCGATATAATTGCCGAAGGTGTAATCGCCGCCTCTAAAGAATTGGGCTTAAAAGTTCCTCTTGTTTGTCGCCTTGAAGGCACCAACGTAGAGCTCGGCAAAAAGATGCTAAAAGAAAGTGGATTGAACATCACTCCAGCAGATGATCTTACAGATGCAGCTAAAAAAATTGTCGCTGCCGTGAAAGGACACTAGTCATGTCAATTCTGATCAATAAAGACACTAAAGTTATTTGCCAAGGCTTCACTGGTGCGCAAGGATCCTTCCACTCAGAGCAATGCCTCGCCTATGGAACAAAAATGGTCGGCGGAACCACGCCAGGAAAGGGCGGCACCAAACACATTGGCCTTCCCGTCTTTAACACTGTCCGCGAGGCAAAAGAAAAAACTGCTTGTAATGTTTCGATGATTTTTGTTCCTCCACCCTTTGCTGCGGACTCTATCCTTGAAGCGGTCGAGGCAGAGCTCGATCTCGTTATTTGTATCACCGAAGGCATTCCCGTCATGGATATGGTCAAGGTGAAGCAGTACATGAAAGGAAAGAAAACGCGACTTGTAGGGCCTAACTGCCCAGGCGTTATCACTCCTGGAGAGTGCAAAATCGGAATTATGCCTGGGCACATTCACATGCCAGGCAGAATCGGCGTCCTTTCGCGCTCTGGAACTTTGACTTATGAGGCCGTTGGACAACTCACTCGCCTTGGGCTTGGCCAGTCGACCTGCGTAGGTATCGGCGGAGATCCCGTCAACGGAACTAATTTCATCGATGTTCTTGAAATGTACAACGCTGACAAAAATACCGATGCCGTAATTATGATCGGTGAAATCGGCGGCTCCGCAGAAGAAGAAGCCGCGGAATACATCAAGCGCGAATTCAAAAAGCCTGTAGCCGCCTTCATCGCTGGCGCGGCTGCACCAAAAGGAAAGCGCATGGGGCACGCTGGCGCCATCATTAGCGGCGGAAAGGGCACGGCCGAAGCAAAGTTCGAAGCCCTTCTCTCTGCTGGATGTAAGATTTCAAGAAGTCCCGCCGACATGGGTACAACTTTGAAATCAATGTTACGATAGATTTCCTCGATCAGGCTTCTGGCAAGTTTTGTGACTGCATCAAAGTGCGTATTGCGCAACTCAAGAGCGCAATACGCACTTCTCGTTTTGGGCGGGCACTATTGCATTTTAAGGGACGATTTCTCATATTGATCCAAGCTTGCGACCTTTCGTCAGAGCTTATTTGCGTCGAAGGCTGAACCTCAGCTACACTGTAATAGACGCTATTTATCTCAAGGGGAAATATGACAACGACTGCCGGGCTATTTATTGGGATTACATTTATCCTAAGCGCCTCGCTATCACATGCCGCGCTTGGCGAATCATCGAAAACAATCAGTAGTGATGTTGGAAAACTAAAAGCCTCGCAAAAAGCCATGGTCTCCTCTGAAAAATACACGGTTCACGAACTACTGGCCGATGGAAACGTTATTAAAGAGTATGCGAACTCTGACGGTGTTGTTTTTGCGGTTAGTTGGCGCGGAATTTCGAAGCCCGATCTGAGTGTTTTATTCGGCGCTTACTTTGAAGAGTACAAAGCTGCAGTTGAAAAGTCGACAAAACAACATGGCAAAAGAAGTGTCTCTCTAGAAACTTCAAGACTGGTCCTCAAGCGCGGAGGACGGATGCGGGATCAAAGAGGCTTTGCATACGTTCCATCATTAGTGCCCGCAGAATTAAATCTTGAGGATTTAGATAAATGAAAATGCGATGGTTTATAATTATTCTTCTGTCTTCTTTTTCTTTGGTTGCTTATAACAACTGCGGAAAAAGTGGCTTCGAAAAGGCCCTCTCGAGAGAAGACAACCGGACGATTATAGCGGGTGGCCTTTCGCAGCCGCTGCCAATTACTGGTACCGAAGAAAATGCCGTCAAAATAACAATGGGCTGCGGATATATAAACGAGCCCTGTGTCAGTGTTACCATCTGCGAACCCGGCACCTCAAACTGTCAAACGATCCCGAATATTTTGCTTGATACCGGCAGCTATGGACTTAGACTCTTTTCGTCAGTAGTAAGCCTGAACCTTGCAACAAGAGCTCTTGGCGGCGGAAGTTTAGCCGAATGTGTTTCCTACGCAGACGGAACTTCGCAATGGGGGCCGATTAAGTCTGCCGATGTTGTCCTTGGACAAAGAAAGGCCTCCAATATCGCTGTGCATATTGTTGACGCCGCCTTTGGCGCCATTCCCGCAGACTGCACCAACCCTGACACTGTTCCTAGTGCCGCCGGATACAACGGCATTCTCGGAGTTGGTCTTTTTACCGAGGACTGTGGTCCGGGCTGCGCAAGTATTGCAAATAATAGAATCTACTTTAGCTGCGCAGGCACCACGTGTACTCCAACGGCTGTTCCTGTTGCTCAACAAGTCTCAAATCCTGTTCCCTTTTTTCCGACCGATAACAACGGGGTGGTTATACAGCTTCCCGCCATTTCACCAGCCGGAGCTGCGGCGCTCACTGGCTGGATGGTTCTCGGCATCGGCACTCAGAGTAATAATACGCCCAAGAGTGCAAATGTTCTTTGGGCTGACGGGAATGGGTATATTCAAACAACTTTTAATGGCAAAGCCTATGCCTCATCTTTTATCGACAGCGGTTCAAATGGTCTTTTTTTTCCGGGCTCAGGCGCGCTTTCGGCTTGCGGCAACACTGGGATTGCGGTGGGGTTCTTTTGTCCCCCTTCTCTAACGCAATTGACCGCCATTCAGGCCGGAAAGTCTGGAGCTCCGCAAATTTCAGTTAATTTTGAAATTGTTAATGGGGAGCAGGCCTTAGCTATCACTAACCCCAACATTATATTTAATAATATTGGCGGAAACTTTGCCGACAGTTTTGACTGGGGTCTACCCTTTTACCTAGGACGAACTGTCTTTCATGGGATCGACGGAAAGGCTTCTAGCCTCGGGCCCGGCCCCTATTTTGCCTGGTGATTTAGCGGTAGACAGACTCCTGTATCTTCGCTAAAACCACCTAGGAAATTTCCTTATAACCTACCAAGTCACACAAGGGGCAATATATGGCTATTGAGCAAACCTTCTCTATCATCAAACCAAACGCAATGAAGAAAAATGCTATCGGCGATATCGTAAGCATGTTTGAAGCGAATGGATTAAAAGTCGCTGGTGCAAAAATTCAAATTTTGTCCAAGGCAAAAGCCGAAGAGTTTTATGCAGAACACAAAGCTCGCCCTTTTTTCGGTGAACTTGTTTCTTTTATGACCTCTGGTCCTGTGATGCTTATGTGCCTCCAGGGCGAGGGCGCTGTTCTTAAAAACCGCGAGATCATGGGCGCAACAGATCCTAAAAAAGCAAATGCCGGAACAGTTCGCGCTAAATTCGGCGACAATGTCGGCGAGAATGCAGTTCATGGCTCTGACAGCACAGAATCCGCTGCGCGCGAGCTTTCTTTGTTCTTTGAAAAACATGAGATCTGCAACGTTTAATGTCCTATAGTATCGACGACACCCTAAAAGTGACGATCGAAAAACTGGCCATCGGTGGCTCTGGTATTGCCAGACACGATGGCCTTGTTGTTTTTGTCCCAAATTCGGCGCCCGGAGATGAGCTTCTTATTAAGATCACCGCAAAAAAGAAGTCTTTCGCAGAAGCACAAATTCTCGAAGTTTTGCATGCCGGGCCTGCGCGCAGAACCCCACCCTGCCCAATCGCTGACCGCTGTGGTGGCTGCAACTGGCAACACCTCACCGAAGAAGAGCAGAGAAATCAGAAGCAGCTCTTAGTGCAAGAAACTCTGGCTAAATTTCTGCCAGAAGCAAATCTCCCCTTTTTACCCCTTAAGCCAAGCCCGCTTTCTTTTCGCTACCGCAACCGAATTCAACCCAAGTATCAACAAGGGAATTTCGGCTTTTTTTCTCGCCGTAGCCATGAAATTATCGCAACAAACGATTGCCTTATTACGGAAGAAAAACTGACCTCTTCTTTCGCCGAAATCAAAAACTCCCTCGACAAAAAGTATCAACAATCCAGCGAAATACATCGACTTGAAGTGTACCTAGACGAAAAGGAACTGCCACAGTGGGTTCGGATTGGTGAAGAGCGAGAGGGGACTGGGTTTTCACAAGTGAACCGATTTCAAAATGAAGACCTCATAAGCACGGTCCTTTCGTGGGCCGAGGGCTCAACCTTTGAGCGCATCTTTGATTTGTACGCAGGAGGCGGGAACTTTACTTTTCCGCTGGCTGATCGCTTCAAACTACAAAAGATATTCGCCGCAGAGCTCGACTCGAGGTTGGTCCAGAAAGCACAAGAAAAAATTCAAAATACCGGCGTATTGCAAAAGCGAATGCGCTTCTATACATCAGACGTTGCGCTTTTCTTAAAACGTACAGAAATGCAAGACAAAGATCTTGTGGTTTTAGACCCTCCCCGCTCGGGAGCGGATAGCTCTGTCATGAGGGCACTCGCTCATAGTCCTGTTGAAAAGATAATTTATATAAGCTGCCACCCGGTCTCTCTTGCTCGAGATCTTAAATACTTCTTTGAGGCCCAAGCTCAGAACCCATCTCGAAAAAAACTTAAACTTACGCGCCTCCAGTGTTTTGAAATGTTCCCCCAAACAGACCACGTCGAGACCATAGCAGAGCTAGCCGTTGACACGCACTGAGTCGGTGGTAACTTTGTAACATGGTTAGGATAGTCTTGATTTTCTCGGTATTTATGGCCTCTGCCTGCGCTAGCATGCGTGAAGAAAACGCAGAAAAGGCTGCTCTTTATCTAAAAATTGGCGCCTCTCAAATCGAAAATGGAAACCATCCCGCCGCTTTGTCTGCGCTTTTAAAGGCCGAAGAACTCGACAAAACTAACCCCGTAATACAAAACACCCTTGGCATCACATATTTTTCGAGGCAAAAAAACGAGCTGGCCGAAAAACATTTTCGCCAAGCACTCGCGCTCAATGATAAATACTCTGAGGCTCGCAACAATCTTTCGCGAGTTTTAGTCCAACAAGGTCGTCATCAAGAGGCAGAAAAAGAGGTCAGAATTGTTCTTGAAGACCTAACCTACACGTCCGCCGAAAAGGCCTACATTAACCTCGGCTTATCTCAGTTCAATCGCAAGCTGTATGCAGATGCCGCCGAAAGCTTCTTAAGATCTATCAAAATATCAAGAGATAACTGTGTCGCAAATTCTTACTATGGACGTTCTATTTTCGAGCTTAAGAATTATGAGCGCGCATCAACCGCTTTAGATAATGCCATAGGGTTTTGCCAAAAATCTCTTTATGATGAGCCTCACTATTACAGCGCTCTGACCTATTATCGCCTCGGTCAAAAAGAAAAATCCATTGCTCGCTTCGAAGAGCTTATAAAAATATACCCTGAAGGACAGTACCGCGAAAAAGCAAAGGCCATGCTTGCTCTGATAAGGAAGACAGACTGATGAAACAAACTGGAGAAATTTTAAGAAAAGCTCGCGAGAAAAAAGGCCTCACTGTAAACGAAATTGGACTGTCTTTAAAAATCAGCAGTAAGATTTTAAAAGCTATCGAAGAGGGCGACTTATCTCAGCTTCCAGCAAAAACTTTTCTGCGCGGGTTTGTTCAAAGTTATGCAAACTACTTGCGCCTTGATGTCGCAGAGGTCATGAAGATTTTCCAAGCAGAGATGGGCTCTACAAGGCCGCGGCCCCTCATCACTATGCCCGAGCGGGATGATGTTCTTGAAAGCTCCGAAAAAACATCTGTTCCCGCCCCCAGCAAACCCAGCTCAAATGCCGGCGCCGACAAACCTCTAGCGAGTCTCTCTAAAACAAACAATTCGCAAGTCACCGTACTTACTTTTCTTAGTGTTTTATTGGTTGGCGGAATTATCTTTGCAAAAAAGATGATCGACAAATACCAACGCGAAGGCGCTATTTCTGAAGTTGAAGTAACAAAACCACTGGATGCGCCGGAGCTCTCGCCATCAACAACTCCAACTCTCGCCGCGGAGGCGCCCCCTCTCTCTGAGGACACCCTCCCAATGAGTACGCCTATCGCCGTCGCCGCGCCTGCGGCTTCGCCCGCTGCGACCGCCCCCTCACCGGCCATAACTCCGACAGCAACGCCCTCTCCGACTCCTTCTCCGACTCCGGCAGCAACGCCCTCTCCGACTCCTTCTCCGACTCCGACAGCAACTCCTTCTCCAACTCCGGTTGCTGCAAAATCTGTTGAGGTCATTGTTGAGGCCCTTGATGCTGTTGAAATTGAATACTCCACTAAAGACGGAGTCGTCGAAAAAATTTCTCTGGCGGCAGAACAGCTTCACACCTTTAAAAGCAGAAACGGGCTCCGTTTAAATATTAGCAATGGGGGCGCCGTCAATGTGATCGTCAACGGAAAAGATCTCGGAATTCCTGGCAACCTCGGAAAACCCGTTAAGCTGAACTACTAAAGTGAAAAATTTTGTTTTTGTCTGGACTCTGACCCTTTTTTTAAAGATCTCCCTCGCCGCGCTTCTGCCGCTCACTGCAGATGAAGCTTATTACTGGATGTGGTCGCATAACTTGCAGCTAAGTTATTTCGACCATCCACCCTTTGTTGCCTGGCTATTTTATTTAGGACACTGGCTCGAGCCCGTCGGCAATTTAATCCGCTTGCCGACGGTTATCTTAGGCCACCTGACCTACTGGGTATGGTACTTGATTTTAAAGCCGCGCTTTCCTTGGGGCGAATATAGGTACTGGTATATCTTGGCGCTGACCTCGCCTCTTGTTGGTATCGGTGCAATTGTTGGAACTCCCGACGTCCCTCTGTTGTTTTTTTGGTCGCTCTCAATTTACTTTTTTCTGAAGGCGCTCAAGGATCAGCTGGCGATTCAATATTTGCTGTTGGGATCTTCTCTCGGCCTCGGCTTTTGCAGCAAATATCATATTGTTCTTTTTGTACCCCTCGTTCTTCTTTTTCTTTTAAAAGAGAACTTGCTTAAAACAGTCGCTAAAAAAAATATTTTTCTGATATTTATTTCTGGCTTATTTTTCTCAATGCCCGTGGTTCTCTGGAACATTCAAAATGATTTTGCTTCTTTTCGTTTTCAGATTGATCACGGCTTGGGAAGCTCTACTTGGTCCCCGGACTGGACGCTTGGATATGTTTTTGCCGAGATCCTTCTTTTGTCCCCTCTTGTGTTCTATTCTGCCTTGAAATCCGATCCCAGCTCCGAATACAAAGCTCTCAGGTATCTTGCCTGGGGTCCTCTCATTTTTTTCTTTCTGTCGTCGTTCAGAGGGAACGTCGAACTCAACTGGCCAAACGTTGCCTTTCCTAGTGTTTTTGCGTTGGTTCTGTTTTCAAAGCAGCCGCGGCGAGCTTCATATTCTGCCGCTGCGTTTTGGATTCTATTTTACCTCTTCGCGTTGGGCACCTCTGTTCTTTTGCCAAAGAGTCATCCCGTCGCCAAACCCTTTCGTGACCCCTTTCGTTTTCGACCGCTTGCGGAACTTCAGGCCCAGTTCTCGCCCCTCTACGCTGGCACCTATCAAATTGCTTCAACTCTTTGGTATGAGAACAAGGCTCCTATATATAAATTGCGAAACATGAGCCGCTTCGATTTTTACGACACAC
>JAMIQD010000157.1:0-1690 GCA_035914755.1 Pseudobdellovibrionaceae bacterium
GTGATACTCCTTACAAAGGTACAAAGAAAAGCGGCACCGCTCCGTGAAGAGACGATGCCGCTAGGGAAGTGAGGTCAGGACTGAACCTGAGCCTCGACTGGGGAAGTAGGGTTCGCGTGCGCGGGGCGCAACGCCAAACCGTTACAAGTTCAAAGAACGACGTTCGTCCGGGACGGACGAACTAAGAAATGTTGTTCAGGAGGGAGTCAAAGAGACTCCTTTCCGGGAATCGGAAAAGCGAATCCGAAGTGGGGTACGGCTTGTGGGGAAGGGGGGAGGGGATGGCGCGCGGGTAAGTTCGTCTATATTTTTATAAAAAATATAGGACGCGATATGACAAAGCGGTATTTGTCTGCGACTCTGGGGATGCTTGATTGGCTTGAAACGACCACGGCCAGTGCTCGATTCGCTCGAAAGCTGTCGTACAATGCCATTGTCACTATTGAGTGCTTGCAGGGTTTGGCGAAATATTTAGTACTGATTGTGAGCTAGCAGTATCCTAAAATCTATCTGAAAAACAATGGATTGGACCAATAAACGCCGCTATATTATCCATCATGAATCCGAGAAACCCTACAAAATTGACGTCCACTTTACGTTAGCAATTTCCTCTGTCAACCTACCTAATTAATAGTCAAGCGCAATGGCCAAAATTTCGAATCTTCCAGATAAATTCCAAATATCCAATCTGTCATCATTTGATTTTGGGGCGCCAGACGGAAAGGACGATCCTCTATTAGAGGCTTGTGCATTAACAATAACACCAATTGCCGAATTCCTTGAGGAAAATAAATCTATCGTGGTTGGAGAGCGTGGAACGGGAAAAACAGCGCTTTTTAGGTTGATATCGGACGGAAAGCTGAAATTTCGCACCACAGGGAAATATGCCCAAATCTACGTAGCCATTGATGAAGAGCTAGGCTACAAAACACTGCGGGAGCACGTTGCATCTCAAGTTCAGGATTCAACAAAATCCACTGACACGCCACACAGAATAGTCTGGGAACTTTACTTGCTGAGTCGCTGCATTGAATCACTTGCTCGAACTTATTCAGACAATGGCCGCTTTAATAACCTGAGAGACAGGTTCTACAAAACGATAGGGTGGACTCAGAATCAGCGGACTGGACTGCTAGACTTTTTAATGAACACCAAGAAAACAATCGGAGTCAAACTTGAAGGTGGGCATTTTGGTTACATAATACCTAACTTTTATACATCTGTAGAGCCAGCAAAAACAAACGCGATCGCAGATTCGTCTCAACTATTGGATACTCCAGCACTAAAGTCAGAACTAAACGCGTTCCTGAAAGACACTAAAACATTTGTCTATTTACTTGTAGATAAACTTGACGAGTTTGTTTCGGGTGAGGACTATGACACTCAAAAGGAAATACTTCAGGCTTTGGTGCACTGCTGGCGTGACTATCAGTCCTACCCGCACATGAAATTAAAACTATTCTTCCGCCGTGACCTCTATGAAAGACTAGATTTTTCTGCTATAGGCCATGACAAAATCGACCCAAAAAAAGTTGAGCTAAAATGGACAGCGGAAGATATACGACAGTTTATGGCATTACGCATTTTTCACAATCTGGCCCCATGCTTAAAAAAGAGAAGTTTAAGTTTTCAATGCGAGGAGGAGTCGCTTACTGTCGACAAAAAGTTTTTTAAGGAAATGAATGCCTTT
>JAMIQD010000158.1:0-16015 GCA_035914755.1 Pseudobdellovibrionaceae bacterium
TCTGTAGGAAGTTGAGAGTGGTTTCCTGGCTGAGCCGCACAGCGAAGCCCCCAGCCTTTGAGAGTGTGGGCAATGATAATTGTCGGCCTACGAGTTGATTTTTTTGACCGCTCCATGGCCTCAGCAAGTGCGATCATGTCATGGCCACCAAAATCGCGGATGGCCTCATAAAGTTCTTGATCGCTCACGCTGTCTAAGAACTTCTTCATATTAGGGTGTTCTTTGGCGATTCCCTTTTTAAGAGCCTTCATGTCTTGAACCAAAAGAAGGGCCTGAAGTTCGTAGTCGACGAGTTCTTTCTCGAGAAAGTTTTTAAAATTTTCGCCACCAGGCTTTTTAAAGAGCGCCAGACGCTTGTGACCGTGCCGTACCTGAATGACTTCCCATCCGTTGGCGGCCATAGTGCGCTCTACGCGATCAGCATCCGCGCCATTCATAATCTCGGGGTTGGTGATGCGTTGCCCATCCAGGGACTGGCGGTTGTAATCGAGAATCCAAGTCAAAGTGCCAAGTTCACGTTCAGCAAAGTCTGGGACCGCTTCGTACATAGAGCCTTCGCGGAATTCAGAATCTCCGCAGACGGCCCAGAAGTGAGCTTCGGGAACTTCATAACCATGCTCGCGCGCGTAGCGGTAGGCGAGGGCTAAGTAGCCCGCTTCAACAGGAGGAATGCCCACCGTACCCGACGGAAAAAAGTTGTGGTTATCAGAGTCATAAGCTGAGTGATAGGACTGAAAAACAGGTTCGCCGCCTTGTGAGTATTTACGAAGACCCATCATAGCGGTATTCGCTTCTTCTAGAGTTAGCTTGCTCAGGTCTTGTTTTAAAAACAAATCGAGTAGGTAATTATAGGAGTGATCCGTTGGTGAGGCGTGGGGCTTGTTTGCAATATGATCGAAGTTCGATTTTACGAGCAAGTGAAGGGCGCCCATGATGTGCAGGGAGCTCGCTGAGGCCGCGGGGTGACCACCAATTTTGGGGTCGCCCTTTTCTTTATCAGAGCGGTGATTTGCTTGATAAATCATTTGTGTGGCAAGGTAATGAGCCCGGCGAGCAATCGACTCGAGAACATCACGATTCGTTTCAGGATTTATAGTTTTTGGAGTATTTTTTTCAGATGGTTTGCTCACAGGAACTCTCCTCTTAAATTAAAGGAATCATCTCTAACATCAGGGCGTCTGATAACAAAGAAATGACTTGGGGCGCCATGGGGTTATGTCTCTAGTACGAAATCCCAGCGGATTTTCACGGTGCCATCGCTTTCGATGATCCCTTTAGGGGGGTTCGGAAACGGAGCTGCAGACCGAAAGGCCTCAACGGCCGCTTCATCAAGATCTCTGACGCCAGAGTCCGAGAGGACCTGTACGGTCACCAGGGTTCCGACTGAGTTTAAAACGATGAGCAGTTTTGTTGTTCTATCTTGAGAAGAGGCGATTGTGCGCCCTTGTTTGAACATGGTCGTCATCTTTTCGCGCACCTTGGGCTCCCAGTACTGCGAGAGCTGTTTGCGGATGCGGTTGTAATAGGTGAAGTATTTGAACTCGCGGGTGTTCAGCAGGGTTTCAATCCCGCGGTCCACGTCTTTGCCCAGATAGTCGGTCTTACTGACGTCTCCGCCTTTTGGGGAGTCCGTTGCTTCATGCGTGGCTCTTTCTTCTTGTTTTTTCATGGCGGCGAAGCTCGGATCATAGCTCGCTAAAAGTTGATCCAATTTCGGAACGGTTTTTTTGTTCTCGCTCGCTTTTCCGGTCTTAGTGTTTTTTGTCTTTAAATTTTGGAACTCACCTTGGTGCGCGGCTTGTGTTTGTTTTGCTACCTTCTGGTTATGTTCGCTGAAAAAGCGAGCATCATCAGGGGTTTCATTGTTCAGAGAAGGATCTTGCTCGACGACTTGGCGGCTTTCGGTTTTCGTCTTTTCGGCTTTTGGCTTTTCGCGGACTTGCTTAGCTGGCTGTTGGTCGAGGATTTCAAATGTCAGGCTCTCACGCGGGGGGAGATTTTGTGGTGGACGCGGATAAATTGCCAGCACCCCGACTATGACTAAGTGGAGTGCGAGAGAGAGAATTAGTCCTATAAAAAGCGATCTTTTCATCAATGGCCCCGCACGAACTCTTTCGGTATTAAGACACACAAAATGTAGGATTGGATTAAACAACCAAGAAGATTTCGACGAGAGTCTAGTTTGACTCATTATACCTCGCGGGTCACAATGAGAATAATGAAAATTGAGGCATGGTTTTTGACAGACAAGGGGCTCCGTCGCGATTCAAATCAAGACTCCTGTTTGATCAACAAAGATATTGGTGTGTTTATTGTTGCGGACGGCATGGGCGGCCATTTTGGCGGCGAAGTGGCGTCGGCAGTAGCCGTGCAAACAGTTGAAGACATAATGAAACGGCCTGACTCTAAAGAAAAGGCACCACGTGAAATTTTAACCTTTGCTTATGAAGAGGCAAGTCGGCGTATTTACGACAAGGCAGCAACAGAAAATCCAGAGTTGGCTGGTATGGGAACAACAATGGTCATGGCCTATGTCCGCGGAAAACATATCTATGTTGCCAATGTCGGGGATTCGCGATGTTATCTTTTTCGTAAACCTCATTTATGGCAGATCACGGAGGACCACTCTTTACTGAACGAACAAATCCGTGCGGGTGTCATGAGGGAAGAAAACATCGGGCAATTTGTGGCGCGGAATGTGATCACGCGGAGTGTTGGATACGAAAGAGAAGTTCATCCGGATATTATCGAGAGAGAGATTGTCGTTGGTGAAAGTTATATACTTTGTTCTGATGGGTTGTCGGGCTTGGTGAGTGATCAAAAAATTTCTCAGATTTTATCTCAAAACTCTCCGGACAAGGCAGTTAAATCCTGCGTCGAGCAAGCGCTGGAAAATGGAGGGGACGACAACGTGACCGTCCTAATATTGCATTTTTATGAATAGCCCTAGTAAAAAATTGACTGTTTTTATTGTGAGTAATCAAGATGGGCAAACACGCAAGCTCTTGATTTCGGCGACTTGGGTAAAAGTTGCGACTTTTGTGGGAGCGATCATTATTTTGGTTTTCGCTGCTGGCATGGTGGACTACTTTGGTCTTCTTATACAGTCCTTAGAGAATAAACGACTTCGTTCCGAGAATGCCCAACTCATCAAACAGTTCCAAGTCGTCGAGGGCAAGGTAAGCTCCCTCGAAAACAGTCTTGAAAGAGTTAAGACATTCACCACAAAACTAAAGCTGATTACAAATATTGAAGCAGAAGATCGAGTGACCAAACTAACAATGGGGAACAAGCCCGTCCCTGGCCAGCAAGTCGAAGAATTTGAACCAATGGATCAGCGCGCTTCTTCTGAAAACTTAGCAGCTCAGGATCAGGTCTTTCAGCCGCCGACAACAATCAATAACACTAAAGGCGAGGTTGCCGAACAGCCATCTTCTAATAAAGATTACGCCTCGCTTGTTGTACGCATTGAGAAAGCAGTTCGAGATACCCAGTTGAAGGAACAAAGTGTTATCGATCTTTGGGAAAGCCTTTCGGAGAGACAGAGTTTAATCAATGCGACTCCCAATATTAAGCCTGCCCGGGGTTGGTTGGCGTCACGCTTCGGATATCGAATTTCTCCATTTAACGGAAAATCTGCAATGCATGCAGGTTTGGATATAGCTGCGGCTCCAGGCTCTCCGATCTATGCGCCAGCGGATGGAGTTGTAGGTTTTGCAGGTTATGACGAGGGTTACGGAAAGCTTGTTAGCATTGATCATGGTTACGGAGTAAGTACCCGCTTTGGTCACACTTCGCAAATTTATGTTCAGGTTGGACAAAAAGTATCAAAGTGGGACGTTATTGCGGCGGTTGGAAATACCGGCCGCTCGACAGGCCCCCATTTGCACTATGAAGTGCGAATTAATGGCACTCCGGTGGATCCAATTAACTTTATTTTAGATGAATAAAGTTTTATCTCACTGTAACTCGTAACAGGGTTTGTCGTAAAGTTGGTCAGCTTATATTTGAATTGATCTCTAAATGTATATGTTTTGATTTGAAATCAAAATAGGCTCTGGCGTGAAACTTGTATTGAAAATCAGCAATGAGAAGCTGCTTTATCCTACTTACGATAATTTCGATTTTACAAGTCTTTGCGGCATCGGCTTTTGCAAAAATTGACATCGAATCAACCCAGCCTTTGTATGTACCTCTAGAAGAGACCGGCAATGAGCCGATCACTCAAAAGGATGTCGAAAATATCATTCCGACGGATCTTAAGGCCACGGGTGATATGGGGGCTGTGGCAGCTCGCATTGTCGATCGCAGCGTTCAGAGCTGGTTCAACTCAGCATCGGTGCAGGGGAGTGTTTTGGGGCAAACTGCCACGACTGTACAAAGAAAATTAGCCGCTGATGTGACCCTGGCCTCTTCTGACGAGAACCAAGCTGTGCAACACAAATTTTCATTTTCACTTATGGCCTTTCAGGCAGCGGCAAAGTTGCAATATTCGGGATTTTTAAATGCAGTCTTTAATTACGACGCAAGGGCCGCACGCAGTGTTCTTGAATTTTCAGAAAAAATTTTTAATAAAGACTTTTTTCTAAACCACTCTTCTTCATCCGTAGAAAATATCAGCTCCGTCGGTGTTAAGTGGGGTTGGTGATTTTTTTTAAGCTCGCTAGGTCTTCAGGTGTATTCAAGTTTATCAGAATAAAAGGATCATCGACTGAGATGATCCTTTTATTCATTTCTGGGAGCTCTCTGATGGCAAAGTCGAGACGTGAGCTTGGGTTTTCAATCGTAAGGGTGAGCAGGTGTCGTTGAAAGGCTGGAGAAAGAATGACCGGGTGCCCCCTTTGCTCTTGGTAAGAAGGTATAATTGCATCTGTACTTTCATTGTTCTGTTGCCAATTAGATTTTAATATTTGGAGCGTCGTACTTTTCAAGGGAGTATCGATGGGCGAAACAAATAATACCTGTCCGTCATTTTCTTTTATTCCGATTTGCAACGAAGAAAAGGGACCTCGCTCAGGGTCTTGATTGACGCAAATTCGAATATTTTTGTAATGAGCAGTGATCTCTTCGACGGCTTCTGCAGCTTCGGGGCTCGTTACAACGATGATATGGTGAAAGTTATTTTTTTCAATCTGCCGAACAAGATGGTGAATCCAAGGCTCGCCTTGAAACATCATCAGCGCTTTATTAGAACCCATGCGTTGACTGCGCCCGGCCGCGAGCAGAAGAAAGTTCATAGGAGCCCCTCTAAAGAAAATTCTTCATTGGATTTCTGAATTTGTGTTTCAGAGTTGTGCAGTTGTAAAATTTCAGCAGCGAAACTAATGGCGACTTCTTTTGGCGTTTTTCCGCCAATCGGAAGGCCGATGGGGCAAGTGACTTTTTTAAGCTGCTCTGGTGAGAGGCCCTTTTGCGTAAGATTTTTTTGAAAGCGCTTCCATTTTGTTTCGCTTCCTATGAGGCCAAGGTATTTTAGGTTTTTATCGAGGAGCTTTTCCACAAGATTTTGATCCAAATCGTGATCGAAGGTCATAACAGTGGCGTATAGCTTTGCTGTATTTGTGAAGGGCCATTTTTCTATTATCTGTATTCCAGAGTCGTGATGTTGAATTACCGAGGTAGGTGCTTTGTTGAGCCATTCTTCTCTCGAGTCAATCATATGAACTCTAAAAGGTGTATCTGTTAGAATATGAGCAATCGCTTGAGCAACGTGGCCGGCACCAAAAAGAATTAGCTGAGGACCCGTATTGAAAGTTTCAACAAAAACCTCTACAAAACCTCCGCAGCACTGATTGGCTTTAAGACAAAGAGGGTAGGGAACGCGTTCGGGAGTTTGATGCGTCTTTAAAATTTCTCGAGCTTTTTCGATAACGAGTTCTTCGAGTTGACCACCGCCAATTGTTCCGTAAAAAGCATTTTCTGTGACGACAATTTTGGTTCCGATATCGCGCGGGGTAGAGCCTTTTGTCTTTATGATAGTGACAAGAGCCGCGGGTGTCGCAGTATGCTGAAGATTTTGCAGTGCAGAGATCCAGTCCCAGGATTCAGATGTGGACATAATTACTTTTTTAAACTTTCTAAAAACTCAGTTAGCAAGTTGCCTGCAACAATTTGTCGATATTTGGCTTCTGAGCGAACATCATCAATTGGCTTGATCTCACTCATGAGTATCATTCGTGCGTGTTGAGTATTTTCGTGGGTCAGGTCTTTTTCGTTTAAAAAATGTTCTGTTTGTTTTGCGCGCATTGGAGTGGGCCCCACGCTACCTAGGGCAATCTGTATCCATTCGATTTTTTGCCCTCTAAAAACACAAGCCACCCCGGCCAGGCAAACCTTTGAGATTGACTGTGCTGCGCGGGTTCCAACTTTACGAAAATAAGAGTGGGTGATGCCTTGATGGCGATGAATTTTTATCGCCATAATGATTTCATCTGGTCGCAGATCCCCTTGCTTATAACCATGATGAAATTTGCTGTAGTCTAAAGTTCGGTAGCCCTTGCTTGAAAGTAAAATTAATTCAGCATCGTAGGCCAGAAGAGCTGGAGGCGTATCCGCGGCCGGGCTCATATTCGCAATATTTCCGCCAATGGTGCCGCGATTTTGAATCGCGATAGCGCCGGTCACGGCTGCGGAATTTACTAGGAGCGGAAACTCCTGCTGGATAATGGGATGATTTTGAATTTGAGTAAAGGTGCAGCCTGCGCCAATTAAGATTTCTTTTTCATTGATCACAAAATTTTTGAGCTCATGGATGGAATTGATGTTCAGAAATTTTTTGTGAAATAGTTTGCCGGCTTCGTAAACGACCATCAGATCTGTACCGCCGGCAAAGGGTCGCCACTCGCCTGGATTTATAGATAAAATCTGCAGAGCCTCTTTCAGGTTCTTAGGTGTTTTCATTTCGTAATCTGGGACGAGGCCTCTCATTTGATGACCTCCGCAGCCTTTTTAACCGAATCGATAATTTTAACATAACCGGTGCAACGGCAAAGATTGCCCGCAAGTCCAACTTGAATTTGAGATTCGGAGGGCTTGGGAGTTTTTTTCAGAAGATCAAAGGAGGCCATGACCATTCCAGGGGTGCAAATTCCACACTGAGCACCACCGCAATCCAAGAATGCTTGTTGTATTGGATGCAGATTTTCTTCTGCGCCTAAGCCTTCGATTGTTAAAAGGGTGGCGCCCTCACATTGTGCGATGGGAATGAGGCAGCTGTTGACGAGTTGTTTATCAAACAAGATCGAGCAAGCCCCACACTCCCCCTCGCCGCAACCCTCTTTGGATCCGGTAAGGCCCAAGTCTTCTCGTAAGACATCGAGAAGGCGCTTCATTGGAGGAGCTTCGACGGAAATATCTTTTTCATTTAATTTAAAATTGATTTTCATTATAAGCCCTCATCAAGTCTTCGGGTAGCATTGGAATTGCTTTCACTTCGAGTCCCGTCGCCATTGCGATGGCATTAAGAATAGCCGGTGCTGGCCCGTCCATTGGTAATTCGCCGATGCCTTTTGCTCCTTGCGGGCCATAAGCATATGGAACCTCTTCAAATAAGACTTCAATTTTTGGCAAGTCTGCGCTTGTCGGAATAATGTAGTTAGTCATGTTGCCGTTGATCATGCGCCCTTCTTTGAGGTTTACTTTTTCGTAAAGAGCATAGCCAATCCCTTGGGCTACGCCGCCTTCGATTTGGCCCTCAGCGAGGATAGGATTTATGACTCGTCCAACCTCTTGCAGGGCTGTAAAACTTGTCACCTGGGTTTCGTAGGTTGTCGTATCAATGCGAACTTCAGCAACATAAACGGCCCAGGCGTAAGAGCCGTAAGCATCGCCTTGATATGTTTGATCGTTCCAGTGAATTCCTGGTGGCTGTTGATATTCTGCCATGACGGTCAGCTCTCCATGATTCTTGACGTAGTCGAGACAAGCCTGAGTGAGTTCTATTTCTGTGTGTGAAGATTTGAGGTAGCCTTCTTTTTGTAGAGTTTGCAGTAGCCCTGTTGCCGCCGATTGAACAAGTTTGCCGACAACCATTGTGGTTCGTGATGCAACTGTAGGTCCTGAATTGGGGACGTATTTTGTGTCCGGGGTAAAGATATCAATCGTGTCGGTGCTAACGCCGAGAGTGTCGGCAGCGATCTGTGAAAAAACTGTATTGGTCCCTTGACCAATTTCCGTACTCGCGGAAAGAACTTGTATTCGGCCCTCTTTGCTCAAGCGCAATCCAACTTTAGAGGCTAGATATTTTTCTCCAGACCCGGTAAATCCGGATCCGTGCATAAATGTTGCGAAACCAATTCCATGTTTTATTTTAGTATTCGAAATGTTGTCGCCAAGAAACTGCTCTCGCTTTTGTTGATAATTGGTGTGTTTAAGGGCTCGATCTAAGAGGAAGTCCATGTTGACTCCTTCATTGATGAGCTGACCAGTTGCAGTTTTCTGCCCGTCATGAATAAAATTTCTACGGCGAACTTCTTCGGGGCTGAGATTTAGTTTGTGTGCGATCTGATCGAGATGTCGTTCAAGCGCAAAGATACTTTGTGGCGCGCCAAATCCGCGAAAGGCGCCGTATGGGACAGAGTTCGTAGCCACAGCCTTTGCGTCGATACGAACATGCTCTATGTTATAGGGGCCGGCAGCGTGAATTGTTCCTCGAGAAAGCACGACTGAAGATAGAGTGGCGTAGGCGCCACCATCAATAACAAACTGGATATCCATGCCGAGGATGCGACCGTCTTTACTGACGGCAGTCTTATGGTGAGTTCGGGATGGATGGCGCTTTGTCGTGCAGACCATATCCTCGGCTCGGTCATAGATCATTTTGACGACCTTGCCGGACTTCCAAGCGAGAAGGGCCGCGTGACCAGCCAACATCGAGGGGTACTCTTCTTTTCCGCCGAAGCCGCCGCCGGTTTCAGTTTGTATGATGCGAATTTTATCTTCCGCAAAATCAAAAAGAGGAATCAGGGCCTTCTGAACATAATAAGGGCATTGCATCGAGCCCCAGATTGTGACCCCGTCCTGTTTGTTCGCTAGGGCTACCATTCCATTGGTTTCGATGTAGACGTGTTCTTGTGCGCCCGTCTCGTAGGTGTCTTCGATAATGAAGTCGGCTTCGGGCCAGATGCTGCTGATATTTCCTTTTTCTAGAAGGTAAGACTTTAGAATATTGTCTTTTCCCCAAATCACGGTATTTGCTTCGAGCGCTTCCGGGATTGAGAGGACCGCGGGGAGAGTTTCATATTCAATGGTGATAGCGCTGCGAGCTCTATCGAGAAGGTGTTTGTCCTGATGAGCCAAGAGCAAAATAGGTTCTTCGGGATGATTGATGTCGGTGTCAGCCAAAAAGGGTTGGTCTGTTAGTATTAAAGCAATATGATTTTGCCCCGGGATGTCTTTTGCTGTGACGATCGTGAACTCACCCCACGGAATATTGGGGGAGAAGTGTATTTGCTTAATTTTGCCCCGGGATATTGTGGAGCGAATTGTGATGCCATGGAGGCAATTTTCAAACTTTATATCATCAATGTATTTCGCGCGTCCTGTGACCTTCCGCGGTCCCTCTTTGCGCTGAACGGATTTACCTATAGGGGAGCTAAATGTTTGCTTGTGTATTGTCATTGGGGCAATTGAATCACTTCACTGGAGAAATGCAAAATCATTTCGCAGTCAGAAGTGCAAAGCCGCATCATTTTATTTTACTCGTCTTTAGTTTGACCCTAACACCTCTTATCATTACCCTGTGATCATGGAAAAAGTTGTATTTATTTCTGGAAAAAGAACCCCTTTTGGAGCCTTTGGCGGATCTCTAAAGGATGTTTCAGCAACCGATCTGGGAGTGGCCTCCGCTAAGGCAACTCTAGAGCAAGCGGGCTTGTCTCCCGAAAAGATTGACCATGTTATTTTTGGTAATGTGATTCAGTCGGGAGCGGACGCCATTTACATTCCTCGTCACATTGGCTTGAAGGTGGGAGCCCCCATCGGAGTTGGCGCGTTAGGTGTGAATCGTCTTTGTGGAAGTGGATTTCAATCGTGGACTTCAGCGGTGCAGATGATCCAAACCGGAGAGGCGAGTGTCGTCCTTGCCGGCGGGACTGAGCAGATGTCTCAGGTTCCTTACGTCGTTCGTGGAATGCGCTTCGGCGGGATTCGCATGGGTAATGGAGAACTCGAAGATTATATGACGGCGGCGCTGACGGATGCCTATTCCAAAACTCCTATGGCGATCACAGCAGAGAATTTAGCTGTGAAGTATGAGATCTCTCGTGCAGAGGTGGATAATTATTCATTGCAATCTCAGCAACGCTATAAATCGTGTTTGGATCGCGGTGACTTTAAAATTGAGATGAGTCCAGTGACCATTGAAAGCAAAAAAGGTGCGGTCGTTTTTGAAAACGATGAGCATCCCCGTCCAGAAACAACTCTTGAGAAGTTATCACAGTTAAAACCAGTTTTTAAGAAAGACGGGATCGTGACAGCGGCAGGTTCCTCGGGGATTGTTGATGGAGCGGCTTGTTCACTTTTAACTAGCGAGTCCAAAGCGAAAGAGCTTGGCCTAAAGCCGCTCGCGCGAATTATTTCTTATGCGTCGGTGGGGTGTGAGCCCTCCATGATGGGAATTGGTCCTGCGGGAGCATCTCGGCTTGCTTTGAAAAGGGCAGGATTGAGTCTCGAGCAAATGGATTTAGTTGAAGTGAATGAGGCTTTCGCTGCCCAGTATTTGGCTGTACAAAAGGAATTAAAATTGGATCCAGCAAAATCCAATGTGAACGGCGGTGCGATTGCTGTCGGTCATCCACTCGGAGCTTCAGGAACGCGCATCATGAACCACCTTGTTTATGAACTTCACCGCCGTAAGAACCGCTATGCCTTGGGTAGTGCCTGTATTGGCGGAGGCCAAGGGATTGCAGTTATTATCGAAAGATTGGATTAATTGAGTGGATGCTGGGTTTAATTTGCATCAAAGAGTAGCTTTGATTTCGGGTCCGATGAGCACGACAGTGGCAAGTATTGCAATGGGTCTGACTCGTCTGGGCGCGGATTGTATTCTTTTAGATCCAGCGGCATCGGTTCGCCCAGCCTTCATAAATCAAATAAATGATAGCAGAGAGGTCAACGACAAGTTTGGTCGAGCAGCGGTACTTTCTGCGGATTTTAGCACGCCAGGTGCGATCAAAGATCTTATTGGAAAGGCCTCTCAAGTTTTTGGCGGCTTGGATATTTACATTGATGCATTGATGCTCAATCAGCCTACTCCTTTGAAAATTGATGGTGGGCTTGAAGGTGTTGAGGGCTTGGATCTGATGCTAGAGAAGCATTTAAAAAGCACTCTGATCTTAACACAGGGAGTGCTAGCTTTTTTTAAGAGCCGCAAGCGCGGGCGAATAATTTATTTGCTCAATGAATCTGCACCGGCAAAGCAAAAAGAGGACGTGGTCGCGCAAGCAGTAAGGTCAGGCTTGGTTCCTTTTGCGGCAGCGCTATCAAAGCAAATTAACGAACCAAATATTACAGTGAATGCCTTATCACTTGCTTTAACGGAAGAATATATTTTGGGCCACGATCCAGATTCAAAATCAATCAAAGAGGCGATGGAAAAAATGAAACTCCTCGACCCCACCTTGCGAATCACAGAGCCCGATAAAATCTCCCAAACTGTGAGCTTCCTAGTAAGCACCCTCGGCGCCAGCATCACCGGCCAACACCTCCACCTTTCTTAGGGTACGGCCTTCCTTTTGGGCATGCGTCGCGCCACAAACATTGGCGCAAGCTGCAGGTATAGTTTCTGCAATGAGTGTTCAGCTCTGATCCAAGGAGCCCAAAAGAATGCCAAAGAAAAAAATAGTTCGAAGTTCGGATTTTCCATATCACATTTCGGCGAGATGTAATAATCGCGAATGGTTTTCTATTCCCATCAGTGAGGTTTGGAGGATATTTGCGGATTATCTTTATTTTATATCCTTCGCGTATAAGGTAGAAATTCATGCATTTGTCTTGATGAGTAACCACTACCACCTGCTGGCGAGAACCCCCGAGGGCAACATTGACCAAGCCATGCTCTACCTACAACGCGAAACCAGTCGGTGGCTCGCACACGAAAGTGGTCGTATCAATCATGTTTTTGGTGGACCTTATCATTCGAGTTTAATTCATGACATCAATCACTATAACAGCGTCTACAAGTATATTCTAAGAAACCCTGTCGGAGTTGGCCTCAGTAAAAAAGTTGAGGAGTACCCGTACAGTTCACTTCGTGGCCTCCTGGGATATGAAAAGCTTCTTTTTCCAACAGTGGCCAACTTAGAGCTATTTAACAATACCGAGAAATTCTTGAGTTGGCTGAATTTAGAATACGAAGAAAAACAACGTGAAGTGATTCGAAAAGGAATCAGAAAAACGTCGTTTGAAGTCCTTAGGTGCCGAAAAACGGGAAAGATAACTTACTTGCCTGATTTTTGCCCTTGATTGGGGCGCTGCATGCCCAAAAGGAAGGCCGTACCCGCAGGGTAGTTTTCGGGAGCGACGTAGAGGCGGTCGATGATGCGGGCGCCTTCGTAGCGAGAGAAGATTTCTGTTGATTGATCGATAGGAGCGGGTTGGTCCCAACGATCATATTGATCAACCACAAAGATTTGCATGGAGCGATCCTCTAAAGACGAGGAGTGGTATTTTGAAAGCCGAGTTTTTGAACTCGCCCAGATGGTTTCGATTCCCTCGGCCTCGAGCAATTTTTTTATGTCTTCGGCGCGCCGATCTTCAGCGGTGTTGTGAAGTTCGAGTAGAACCCTATAGGGTTTACGTTGGGCAATCCGTTGTGCCCAGGGATTGTTTACGCCCGCAAGATGCTCATGAAGTTTGTAGTCATTGTACTTAGTGTATTCATTAATATCAGAAGGCAGAACGAAGCTACAGTCCGGAGACATCAAATATCGATTGAGCATCTCCTCATAAATAATACTTTTATGGTGAAAATAGACCATTAAGTACATATGGTGCCGAGAGATCAAAAAGTCATCAAACGCATACAGAGCTCTTCTGTTCAGGGCCAGGTACATTTTTCCATCGTGCAGATGAGCTGTCATATTTTGCAAAATCCACGACAGATCAATTTTTCCGTAGTTGGTGCCGCAGAAAAAAGAATCTCTTTCGAGATAATCCATGCGGTCCACGTCTAACTCGGAGCTCACAAGCTGAGAGAGAATCGGCCGGTAGTCTATTCCGTTATCAATAAAAAAGTCGTCGGAGCAAATCAACGACTTATCAATTAAGCACGCAACGTGTGTGGGGGAGAGCTCAGGAAATCTAGCAGAAATAGTTTCAGAAATTAAAGAATCCGTTACATATTTTATTGTATAGTCTTCGTGATTCGCCTTGCGATTTTTGTGCGCATCAGGGTTTGAGCTTTGTGAATATATTTTTATTCCTAAGCTTTCTACATGAGGCATTACTTGTTCCGTGGTGTGGCTCAAAGGACCGTGACCCACATCATGTAGTAAAGCTGCTAACCGGAACGCCTGACGCATTCTCAATCTGCTTGAATTTTTAGTAAACGGCAGTGCTTTAAAAATTGTGTCAAAGGCAAGCCCTGCAAGATGCGCAACGCCCACGGAATGAAGATAGCGATTGTGAGTCGCTCCTGGAAAGCTAAATTCCGCAAAGCCCAGTTGCTTGATAGCACGCAGGCGCTGATATTCAGCGGTGTCTAAGATAGCTACCTCAGCATCGGAGTAATATATAGAGCCGTGAACGGGATCTCTGATTTCCATGGGAGGTCATATTTACACACGGAGAGCGGGGTTTGCAAGAGTCGTCACAGCAGACAAATTTACCTCTAAACGAACCAATTCGTTCTCGCGTAAAAAATAAACGGCCCAAAGTCCAGTTTTTCTCAAAAGTAGAAAATCTCACTTTAGGATTTTTGAGGTGCGCCGATGAGTAAGGTAAGAATAACCGCCCATTCAGGTGTCAAGACGGCACCCCAAGTTTCAAGGATAGAAACTTGTGAATCTTCAAGGAGGAGGAATTATGGGTTTGCGTATCAATACGAACACCGCTTCGTTAAACTCACAGAGAGTTCTGTGGGGGACGAAGGCAGGTCTCGATAAGAGCATGGAACGGCTCTCTTCGGGATACAGAATTAACCGTGCGGGCGATGATGCCGCAGGACTCGCGATCTCTGAAAATCTCAGAGCCCAGATTCGCGGTCTAAAACAAGCCTCCAGAAATGCACAAGACGGCATTTCTCTCGTGCAGGTGGCGGAAGGCTCAATGAATGAGATCTCTTCGATCTTGATTCGATTGAGAGAGCTTGCAGTGCAGGCAGCTTCTGACACTGTTGGGCCGACAGAGCGACAGTTCTTGAATGTGGAATATGACCAACTCACATCAGAGATTGATCGTATCGCAGAAGGAACCGAGTTCAACGGAACTCAACTTCTTGCCGGAGTGGGCGCCATCTTGGATTTCCAAGTCGGCACACGAAATAATCCAGAAATTGACCGCATCTCTTTTGATGCCTCCAAAGCAGACGCGAACTCCGCGGCTTTGGGAGTTAACTTAACAAGTGTCGCTGATAAAGCGTCTGCTCAGAATGCCCTGGCGGCAGTGGATACAGCGATTGTATCGGTGTCAGCCATGAGAGCAGATTTCGGTGCGATTCAGAATCGTCTGACTTCGACCGTAAGCAATATTCAAGTTAGCGTCGAAAATATGTCTGCAGCAAACAGCCGCATTAAAGATGTGGATGTCGCTGAAGAGACATCTGAAATGACAAGAAATAATATCTTGTTGCAAGCAGGCACATCTGTCTTAGCACAAGCGAACCAGCAAGCTAATGTAGCACTTGGACTCTTGAACAAGTCATTCGGATAATCTCCGAATGACCTAGGTTCCCGATCTTGGACATAAATCAAGATCACCCTCAAAAGCCCAGGCTTGTTACACGTAACGAGCTGATATATTGATCTGTTTCCTGCGCCGGGGCTACTTCGGTAGCCCCATTTATCGAGTGGATATTCGATAAATGTGGATAGAAAATTGGATCTTGCCTTATCTCTCATCAATGAGTGCATGGATGCAACTCGTGGCAAGGATCTTCCGACTCTTCAAGTACAGAATGTGCTTGATGTCTGCAAAAGAGAAATCAACGAGCAAAGCTCGAAAGAATTTCTGAATTTGTTTTTAATTTTTTAAAAAAACTGGACTCAAAATTTATCGCGATTATTCCGATAAGACCTTGGGTACCTACATAAACTTAACAGGCACATGATGTGCCTTATTGCCAACGGATGGCAACGATCACTGGAGGATCAAATGTTACAAGGAGGATAGAATGGGTTTACGAATTACAACGAACGTTGCTGCGCTCAATGCCCAAAAAAATCTGGGCATGACTCAGAAGTCGATGAATACATCGATGGCGCGTTTAGCCTCTGGCATGCGAATAAACCAAGCGGCAGATGATGCTGCTGGACTCGCGATCTCTGAAAATCTCAGAGCTCAAATCAGGGGCTTGCGGCAGGCAAATAGAAATGCCAACGATGGCATTTCTCTGGTGCAAGTCGCTGAGGGCAGTTTGAACGAAGTCTCAAATATGTTGATTAGATTAAGAGAGCTTGGAGTTCAAGCGGCTTCGGATACGATTGGTGATACCGAGAGAAAGTTTCTGGATGTTGAGTACCAACAGCTAAAATCAGAGATTCAACGGGTCACAGAGTCGACCAACTTTAATGGCTATGATCTTTTGAATGGAACGGGTGGAATAATCGATATTCAGGTCGGGACTCACAACGACCCCTTCAAAGATCGAATTTCTTTCAACTCCTCGGCGGCAAACGCAAGTTTGGAAGCCCTGGGCATGGTGACGGAGAGCGCCGGGACAAAAGAAGGTGCGCAGCTTAGCTTGGATGTAATAGATAATGCTTTGGTCTCAGTGAACGCCATTCGGGCGAATTTCGGAGCCATGCAAAATCGTCTAACCTCCACCTCTAACAACTTGCTGGTCGCTGATGAGAACTTA
>JAMIQD010000159.1:0-8763 GCA_035914755.1 Pseudobdellovibrionaceae bacterium
AAAATCATAGACACTAAAAAAGAAGTTTATGCCAAAGCGGATATGATCATGAAGGTGAAGGAACCACTTCCTGATGAATACGATCTGATGAAAGAGAATCAGATTATCTACACTTACCTTCATTTGGCAGCAGAGCCAAAGCTTACGAAAATTCTTTGCGAGAGAAAAGTAAAGGCCATCGCTTATGAAACTATTCAGTTAGACAACGGAGCTTTGCCACTGCTTACTCCCATGTCTGAAGTCGCCGGTCGCATGGCGACTCAAATTGGCGCCTTCTACTTGCAAAAAGATCACGCGGGCAAAGGGATTCTTCTTGGCGGCGTGACCGGAGTGAAGCCAGGCAAGGTGACCATTATCGGCGGTGGAGTTGTTGGGACAAACGCTGCGAAAATGGCAGTGGGCCTAGGCGCAGCAGTGACAATTTTGGATGTGAATACCGCTCGTTTGGAATACTTGGATGATATTTTTCAAGGTCGTTGCATGACATTGTTCTCGAACGCGAAGAATATCGAAGACTCTGTTCGTGAGTCCGATCTCGTGATTGGCGGCGTTTTGATCACGGGGCAAAAAGCTCCGACATTGGTGTCGAAAGAAATGATCACTTCGATGGCGAAGGGTTCTGTGGTTGTTGACGTGGCCGTTGATCAAGGCGGTTGTATCGAGACTTGCCGTCCGACGTCGCATCAGCAGCCAACTTATGAGGTGGATGGAGTGATTCACTACTGTGTGCCGAATATGCCAGGCGTGGTTCCTCGCACCTCAACATATGCATTAACCAATGTGACTTTGAGATACGCCTCTATGCTTGCCGCAATGGGAGTAGAAGATGCTGTGGCCAAAGATAAAAACCTTTTAAAGGGTTTGAATGTCTATGGTGGTCATGTCGTGTACGAACCAGTTGCCCGCGATTTGGGTATGGAATACCGACCTTATAAAATGTAATAAAATGCTAGTGGATCGGAGTCGTAGTTCCGATCCACTTTGCTATGTTCGATGGACTTTGCCTTGGCGAAAGTACCAAATCCCGCCTTGCTTGCGAAACTTGCTAACTTCGTGATGAACATGTTCAGAGTCGTCACTTCGATTTTTATAATAAGCCTTAAATTCAACAGTGGCTTTGTTTCCGGATTCTTCGGCACGAAGAATTTCTAGTCGCGATAGCTGCACGCTCTCTGCCCAGGCTTTATTTCCCTCATTATCAAAGCTGAGGGCGGTCTGCGGATCGAGGGTTTCTTCGAGATAACTATATTCTTTCTTTAGAAAGGCGCAGTAACGAGAGCGCATAAGATTTTCGGCGGTGTCTGGAGTGGCCTCTCCCGCGTGATAGGGGCCACAACATTTTTCGTAGATTTTAGTGGATCCGCAGGGGCACATCTTCGGAGAGCTTACTTGCTTTTCGGGCATATTTTACTCTTGAGGTGGGAGTTGATTGTTAGGTTGGGGTCCGGCCTGAAATTTCTAATTTTACTGCGAATTTTATCATAACCTGGGCTGACATTGTTTCCATCGGTGTTAGTATTCCAATAATTCACGGCCTGTTCCTCAGAGTAATCGCAGAATTGCCTAAGTGTGAGTGCTGAGATGTATCCTGAGGCGTGCCAGCCATTCCAGCAGTGAAGGTAGAGGGGGCGTGACTCGACTGGCGAAGTGAGACGTTGGTAGATAAAATTCAAAACTCTTTTTGCGGCTCCGGAGTCGCTGAGTACGCTCTCCTGTTTGTAGGTGAGCGTATTTGCTTCTAGCACATCTGAATTACAGCGGGTCGACTTGGGGGCACTACTGTAATTGGTGCTGTAAAGATAAATCGAAGTTCCAAATCCCTCTTTGCAAAGATTTTCGAGGCCAATATTTGGCAGCGGATTTGAATTCAATCTCTTGCCATATTTATTGTAGACATTGTTTGCGCCGCCGCGATAGACGACGCCATTTAAAACCGCCCGCAGATTGCGCACTCCATAGAGTGCTTCGAACCCATTTCCACGATTGTCGACAAGTTTTTTATAGGGATCGGTGAGCGGGTACTTGCTTTGGTAGTAAGCAAGGCTCTCTTCGGGAGTTAGAGCTGCTTGTTGAGAAGTGGCATGGATCAAAAGCGGTGACATGAGGATTAAAAATATTAATTTCTTCATTTTATAATTTTGAAACCGAGTGAGAGATTGGAGAAGGGTTTTGGATGAGAACTAGCCAAAGGCCAAGGGTGTTTAATACTTTGACAGAGCTGTTGAGCAAAAAGTGGCTCCAAAGTGTCATTGGGAGCAAACAGCTTCATTTAAATGCTTGCGAGATCTCATTTTTTGGCAAAGATCGTGCAGTGATTGCGGAGACACTGTAACGCTTTGTCTGAACTTACGAGGTTTTAAATGAGTCTTTTAATCGCCCTGTTTATCCCTGCGGCTATGGCCACATTGAACCCCCAGGAGACTCGGGGCATGCAGACGATCTCGCCCGCGGGAAGTACAGAGATTTGTGTGATTTCCAAAAAATATCCCGGAGGCTTATACTCCTCAAGAGACGCTAAGGTCGAAAGCAAACTGTGCGGACTTGGCACGGTCAGTCCAGCTGCGATCTGCCCAAAAATGACAAGCACCAATCCGGGAGTAGAGTTTTACTCTATCCCTGAAGGAATGGACCCTGCCACAGTTGAGGCTAAGAGTTGCGATATCGAGGGGGTCAAAAAAATCGCAAAATACAAGGGGAGCACTAGTTGTAGCTATACCCCATCGCTCCTTGCGTACTATCACTTCTCTAGAATACTTGGCAATGTGGCACAGGTCCCCGTCTCGGTGGTGCGAACATTGGATGTCAGAAGGCACTTGTCTGTGGCACAAAAGGGGGCAAAGGTTCTTCGCGGCAACGAAAGAATGACTTTGCTCTATCAGAACTGGGAATTTTTATCTAAGCAACTTTCAAACCCTGTACGCAGCGCTCGTAGAGATGCGATGTTTACCGATGATCTGAAGCAGTCGTATGGGGCCTTACAAGAGAATCCAAAGCACGAAGAAAAATATTCTGAAATGTTTTTTCCTGGACGCGATGAAAGCTACACTCGCGCCGATGCGTTTCGTGACAGGAGCCCCATTTATAAACTCTTGAGTGACCGCCGCCCTTTGCGCAATCTCGTGGGTAATAGTTGGGATCTTAGGAATGCCCAGACCCTCTTGCAAATGAAGGACGTCTCAGAAATGATTCTCCTCGACACTATGCTCAATCAACAAGATCGCTTCGGAAATATTCACTATACGAAAAATTATTACTATTTAGATTCTTCGCAAGGTGGAACTCGTATTTTAAATAAGCACGAAATGGACGAAGCCGAGATTCGCAGCTCCGGCGCGCTCGTTTTGAAGACGATGATGTTAAAAGACAATGACTGTGGAATTATTAAGCCGAATATGGCAAAAAAAGCCGGTCTATTGCAGAGAATCTCTCATCTGAGCCCCGAAACCTATCGTCGGCTTTTGGCTTTAAACCGAGATCTACAGTCCCCTGAGGCGCGTGAGTTTTTCTTAAAAGAAACATTAATGACGCCGAATGATTTTCACGAAGTGAAAGAAAATGTAATGAGTGTTGCTAGCGCCCTTCAAGGCGCCTGCCGTCAAGGAAGGTTGTTGTTAGATTTGGATCTAGAGGTCCACTTTGCCAATTCTCCAACTCAACAACTCTGCGATTAGGGGTCCTCAAGCCAAATATTGCCCCAATCCTCGGTTTTTAACAGAGGTACCTGATGGTTTTTTAGCCGGAGTTCTACCTCGGCGTGGGGATGGCCGTATCTTTTATATCTGGCAGAGGCGACGGCCAGCTTTAGCTGCGGTGTCGCCTTAAGAAGAGCTTCTGAAGTGCTCGTGCGGCTCCCATGATGTCCGAGGATGAGGATTGAAATGGAGCGCAGAATTTGGTTTTTGCTCCAGATTTTTTCTTGTGAAGTTGTGGAGTCACCGGGGACGAGAAATTTTTTTTTAACGACAAGTACATGACTTCTATCATTGCTATTTTGGGCCTGCAATTTTTCGGAGACGGACAAAACAGATCCAGACGAAGAGCGACAGTCCGGTACAGCGTCTATAATTTTCATTTTAAACGGGGAGCTTTTGCCGGTAGGTCGTACGGCGAGACAAGGAAATGTGACCAGGCGACTTATTTTTTTCACAAAACTGATATGGTCCCAGTCCCAGTGGCTAAGGAATAGTTTGTTTTCTTTGAATTGACAGAGGCTTTTAATTTTTTTTTCTGGCATATGTTCTCCGCCGAGGTCGAAGTGGAGACAGGCCTCTTGTGTCACCCAAGTCAGCCATTGCCCTTGACCGACATTCCAAATGATGAAGTGAGACTTAATATCGCTTTCGAAAGCAGTCGGAGTCGCGGCAAAGAAGACTGAAAAGATTAGGCCCCCAAAGTACCTAGCTTTCATATCTGGCTCGCTTCTTTTGAATTGAAAATATATGAGCGAGAGTGAGTGCGCCCAAGAATATAAGCCACAATAAATATAGAGGCAGTGACGTGGCCGAGGTTTGTAGTTTGAAGAGCTCATTCGTCGCCATTAAAATCCAAAAAAGCAGATTTATTGTCCCATCAAATAGTGGAGTTAGAGGGGGTATTAAAGTGACTATGATTCCAAGCGGAAACAACACAACTCCAATGAGAGGTCCGAGTGTTAGATTTAACACCATGCCGAGGGGGTGAAGGTTCGAAGCCCCCCAGAGACAAAATGTCATCGAGATGTACAAAAATATCTGTGTGAAAATTGCCCGGGTGCAAACCTCAGTTTCTTGATGCAGGAGTTCTGACGTGATCGTGAGCGCCAATGAGGCGGCAAGACTCATCAGTAGGGACCGAGAGTAAATCCAATCAGGAAAGAGGCAGAGGCTTAGAAGCCCGCTTAAAAAAACAGCAACTAAGGGCGGAGTAAAAAGTTTCTTTTCGCGTGTTATCTCGGTGATGGATAAAAAAAAGAGGGAGCGGACGGCCGGGGGTTGGCACTGTGTGATCAGCGCATAAAGACAAAGGGGGGCGAGGGATAAATAGCGCTGTTTAAAAAGCTTCGCGAATACTTTATGCAGAAATAGAAAGTGGGATCCTGATACGACAAAGACATGAATGAGAGAGGTGTGGACTAAAAGCTCTTTTATTTCTGATGTCTGCATATTTTTACCGCAGACTAATGCTTCTAAACTGCTGACATTCTCCACGGAGTTTGGAAGCTTTTGTAAACAGAAATTGTGAAGGTCGGAAGAAAATTCTGTTAAGTTTAGTGGCAAATTCAGTAACCATGAAATGCTAAGAAGAGTGGCAGCGATGGCAATTAGAATCATAGTTCCAAGTGGTTATCAATAAATGGTCCAGGGCTTATATCTAAAATTATCTGTAATTTAAACGCGAAGCTTCCAGAAATCGGAATTTAAGATCTGTTATTCGGATATCGTAATTTAGTCAATATTTCGTAATAAAATAAGTAAATTCACATAGTTAATCTATGATCAGATTTTCAGCAAATCGCTGAAAGCCTTGTCTGGCTTATGGTCTAAGGTCTAGCATTGAAGTAACTCAACAAAAGATGTGGAAAACTCTCTGTTGTCGGGGATTCTCGAGGCGTGTCATAATCGATTTGTAACTGAAGGTGGTGAGAGATGAGGCAGCATTTTATTTTATTATTAACTTTCATTGTAAGTCTAAGTTCTGCGCAGGCAGCTTTTGCAGCAACAAAAAAGTCTCACAATGATGAGGCATTGATGATTGAGTTGACTGGAAAAGATCCGTCGAAAGTGAATGAAACAACATTGTATTCTGAAATAGTTGCCGCTTTTCGCCGTAACGATGAAATTGGATTTAAGAGTCGTATGCAAACTTTTACGACTCGTTTTGGTAACAGTCCCTATGCTGACAACGTCTTGTATCTTGCAGGAAAGATGGCCTTAGGAAATAAAAACTATGCTGAGGCGATAAAGTACTTTCAAAAGGTGATCGCACAGTATCCTCGAAGTAATAAAGCAGTTGCTGCGCGAATGGCCAAAGGATATGCCTACAAAAAAATGAATTTGGCGCCTCAGGCGAGGTACGTTTTTCAAGAGTTGAAAAGTAAATACCCAGGAAGTCCTGAGTATTTTCGTGCAGAGAACGAGTTAAAGATTTTGAAATAGCTCCCACTTTCCAAGGATGGATGAAGTGATGAAACGACACTTGAGAATTTTTCTAATTAGTTTTGTGATTTTACTTTCGTTTCGTGCGCAGAGCTCTGAGCCCGATTTCAAAAAAGAAGAGCGTTTTCATAATATTTATAAAAAGTATAACGAGCATCCCACTTCTTCTGAGGATTGGGAGAAGGTTCTGTCGAATCGAAAAACGAATGCTTACACAATTCAGAAGGACGATACTCTTTGGGATATCAGCCAAACATTTTTTGGCGACTCCAACTATTGGCCCAAAGTTTGGTCTTACAATACTGAGGGGATACTAAATCCGCATGAGATTAACCCTGGGAAAAATGTCCGATTTTATGCGGGAACTCTAGAGGAGCCACCTGCCGTCGGGTTGGTCGCCAAAGATGCCATTCCAGAAAGTATTCCGGATCAAATTATCGAGAAAAGAGATGATGGAAGTGTTGAGGCGATAAAAATTCCGCCGCCGAAAAGAAAAAGTAGGCCCCTGGTCAAGAACCTCCCGGACAGTCTGCCTCTTTATAGGCTTGGTGCGGTCAACGCGCCCCCACTGCAGTATGACTCAAATCCGCTGCCAAAGATTCCGCCACCCCAGAAATTTCTGACGATCTATGCCGTTGAGACGGAGATTGTTCCCGTCGGTGAGATTGTCGAGATTGAAATAGAGGATGGCGAGGCCGCCTCTGACTTTCAATATGTCACTGTCCGCTTGGCAAAGGCTTCAGAAAAAAACTTGGTAGCGTATGAAGACTCTAATAGGTTGAAGGATCCATTTTCTTCGTCATCGGCTACTTTGATTGAGATTCAAGGCGAGCTCGAAGTTATGAGCCGGGTTAGTGATTCTGATAGTCTATTTCGTGCGATGGTTAAGAAAGGTGTGGCGCCAGTAAAAAGAGGCGCAAAACTGATGCCCGGTGCTATGCAAAAATTTGAAGTGAAGTCTACGCCTCCGTCGACAACGGTCCAAGCCCGGATCATTGGCGGTGAACCTTATAAATATCAAAAGATTTTTGGTGACGCTGAGATTATTTTTCTTAGCGCAGGGGAAAAAGAAGGGCTGCGCGAAGGCATGGATCTGCAAGTATACATGAATGAACGGGAGAGAAAGAAAGACACAAAGACCACTACGAATGATCGAGTGATCGGACTCGTGAAGATCATTAAGACGTCGGATCATTTTGCAACGGCCTATGTTCTAAATAGTGAGACAAACTTCGTGATTGGTGACTATGCGGGTGGCCAAGTAAAATCTTCGGCCTCTTCGGGGAGTAATGATTTAGATGGTAGCGAAAAGGCAGATACAGACTTGGACTTGGATTCGATGAAGGATGCTCCGCCGGCAGATGATGATCTGCAGCTTTAATCGAGTTCGAGATATTTTTTAAACATCAGAGTCATTTCATTTACAAGCTCTGGGTCGTTAATGAGATCAGGTGTGTCTAGGATCGTATTGTTCATGATACATAAAAACGCGGTCACAGCAATGTAGGCCACCTTGTCTAGGTTACGGTTATTTCTTAGGGGTGGTAAGTTTTTGCGAATAAATTCAGTAAAAACACGCCGAGATTGGGAGATGTATTCTTGGTCTGTTAAATACAGACGTACCGTCTGTAGGGCCGAGCGCAATTCAGGCTTCGACCGATAAATTTCAAATCCAATTTCAAGCATTTTCGATATTCGATCAGAAACGGGAGCGTCTTGAAATGCCTGCATGCGCTCAAAGAAACAGCGGCGATCATCCTCGATAAGGTGTTTGATGAGAGCCGAAACGACGGACTCTTTGTTGCCAAAAAACTGGTAGAGTGACCCAATACTGACGCCAGCTTCCGTGGCAATTTTGTCAGTTGTAACAGAAAAATACCCTTCTCGGGAAATAACGCGAGCGCAGCCCTCCAGAATGTTGGAGACGGTTTGCTTCGAGCGCTCTTGGGTGGGGGGCTTCATTTGTATTTTTGTTTTTTTCTTTCTTCCGGGACTCATGTTTTAATATAGCTTTCTGGCGTGCGAAGTTTTTTGTTCCTGTCGTTTATATCGAAAATAATCCCATTTTTCATATGTTTTATTGAGGTTTATGTTTTTATGCGAGATTCAGCGCGAAATCCGAAAGCCGTGTTCGATTTTCGGAGGATTTTTACTTCGCAAATTCGAATTTAGCCCTTTCAGGTGGGTTTAGTCTTTGCTGTCCCTTTGAGGTATGCAATACATAGCCTTACTTCGATTCATCCAGAAAAATATTCGTCTTATCCAAAATCGCGATCACCTTTCAGAGAGTTTTTTACCCTATGATGCCTCGTTTGAGGGGCTCTGCTATTACCTGCGCAGTGAAGAATTCCATTTTTATAAGTACTTTATGGAGCACAAAAGCGATTTCGATCACGAGGTCGAAGAGCTTTATCGGCAGCAAATGCAGGGAATTCGGTTCACTCACCCTGCGGACTCGCTTTATCCAACATCCTTTCTGCAAATGCCAGGAGCGCCAATTTTGATAAGCTGTCGAGGACATCCAGCGTGGGTTCACGGGCGAAGTATCGCCGTCGTTGGAAGCCGAGACGCCTCCTCGTTATCTAATCTTTGGATGGAAGAATATTTTAGTGAGTTCTTACAGCTTGAA
>JAMIQD010000160.1:0-4171 GCA_035914755.1 Pseudobdellovibrionaceae bacterium
AACATCTGTGTGTTTTCGTAATTTAATCCGAACATAAAGCCGTGATCTAAGCGGCGGTCACGATATGGTTGGTTTACTTCGATAGGAATATGCATTTCAACGACGTCACTTAGGGGCTCGCGATAGTCTTCGACGACCGCCGCGTCCCCTACCGCACCTAGGGCCTGAGTTGCGATCAGCATCGTGGTGATCGCGACCAAAGTCTTTAATTTCAAATCATAAGCCCTAAGACGTAAGTTCATTTTAGCTCTTACCTCATGTTCTCGCCTGTTATGGCGCTGTGAAGCTGCTATTCTCATTGTATGAAGGTTTGTTTCGGCAGTGTTATCAGTTTTTTTCTATTAGCGTTATTTCCCAACTTTCTGATAGCTCAAACACCACTTCGGGTCGAGCAAATGACCCTTGAGCAGAAAGTTGGGCAGCTATTTATTATCGGGTTTCCTCAACAGCGCGTTGACCCTCAGCTCGAAGCCTTTATAAAAAAGTATAAAATATCGTCTTTTATCTTATTTAAGAGAAACTTTCTCTCGCTCTCGCAGGTGGCTAAGATGAATTCGCAGCTACAAACCATTGCCCTGTCTACTACAAACTCTGTTCCAATTATTGCCGTCGACCAAGAGGGGGGGCAGGTTGCCCGCGTGCCAACTCGCCCACAAATTCCTAATGCAATGTCGATCGGACAAACACAAGACTCAGAGCTCGCATACTCACTCGGCCAAGAAACCGCAAAAATTATTCGCACGCTTGGTTTTAATATGAACCTTGCGCCGGTCTTAGATATTAGTAGCCCAGATGCTGATAGCTTTATAGGTCAGCGGTCTTTTGGCTCAGATGCAGAACGAGTCAGCTCGGTGGGCGTCGCCCTTTCAAGGGGCCTACTCGACCAGGCGGTAATTCCGACTGCAAAACATTTTCCTGGGGTCGGGTCCGTCTCTGGCGACCCCCACAGGGTGGCCGTAGAATACTCTGCTTCTGCGGAGTCCCTTTTTGCAAAAGACCTGAGGCCGTTCTCTGATTTTTCTAAGTTGGGCCCAAACACAGCAATTATGCTTTCGCACTTATCTTATCCCTCGCTTGATCCTTCAAATACTCCCGCTACGTTATCACAAGAGATTATCAAGTCTGTCTTAAGGAAAAAAGTGGGCTTCAATGGCTTGATTGTTACCGACGACATTCAAATGAAGGGCCTTGCGAATTTTAAAACGCCTTATGATGCCGCCCTTGCTGCGCTTAAGGCCGGGGCCGATATTGTGATGATGACGTGGTCCTTTAAAGATCAAGCAAAGGCAATTGAGAAGGTTCGTGCCGCTGTAGCCTCTGGAGAGTTAAGCGAAGAAGAGCTCACAGAAAAAGTTTCTCGTATTTTGCTTGTCAAACAATACCTCGAAAAAGCCAATCCGCCCTTGGTTAAGTTTCCTAATTCAAAAGTTGTCGCGCTCTCAACAAAGAGACTTCGAGAGATCGAATCAAAAATCCTTAATTTTAATGTGGGCGTCGCTCTGAAAAACTTCAGCCCTAATTCCGCCGCGCGAGCTCCGGCCGCGATCGCAGAGGTGCTCCCGCAAAATTCTGTTTGTGTCTTCTCTCCGGTCTCGGCCTTTATTGATTCTTATAAAAAATCCGACGTCAGGGCTAGTGGAATAAAAATAAGTGCGAAATCCAAAGCCTCCTTAGTTGCCACCTCTTTGAGTCATCATGACTGCACTCATGGTGTCTATGTGGTCTACGGCCCAAAATCTGCCGGAATTCTTGCCTCCCTGCCTAAAGAGATCGCGGCGAAGCTCCTGCTCGTGAATCTGAGTGCGCCAAACTTAATTGAAGATCCGCAAAAATATCTCGGTGTTGTGAATCTATTTTTTGCACATCCCGATGCGGGCAAAAAGATTGCTGAGAGCTTTCCTTTGTTTCTAAAGACGACAACGCCTAATGATATGGCTCAAGGAAAAGCCGAGCCCCTTCAATAAAAAACCCACCGGGTTCGTGGTGGGTTTTTTGTGATCACAATTTGCTTTAATAATTATTTTGCCATTTGTGCCAGCATAGCTTTAATTTCTACGTCTGAGAGTCTCTTCGCATTCTTGCAAGTGCCCTTGCTACCAGGAAAGATTTTCGCACACTGCGTTTGGCTATTTGACGTCGCCTGACCCAAAGACATCTTGCAGTCTCTGCCAGCAGCGTAATCATTTATAAGTTTTAAACAGGCGTTCTCTGACATACATACTCGGCTTACCTGGGCATTCGAGCCCTCGCCAAGAGTGTCCATTTTAGCTAGAATAACTTTGGCGTTTGGAGCAACCATCTCACACTCGACAAGGTCTTCCAGAGCAACGCCGTCCTTGGTTCCCTGGCATGACTTTCCGTCGCCCATTCCAGTCGAAGTGTGCGGGTTTTTGCCTACAGATGGGTCTACCCCGGATTGATTATCTACAGCTGATGGGTCAACGCCAGCATCGCCCTCAAGTTTTAAAATCGAGGTTGACGAGTCAGATGTGAATTGTGCCCGTGCGCAGTTTTGATACGCGATTAGCATCGACGACAAAAAAATCACGGTTACACCAAGCTTTAAATGACTTAAGTTCATGAACCCCCCTGATGCAAAGTTATCTTGCAACTTACGGGCCCGCGTAGTCTCAATCACTTTTGATATCGCCGAATTTCTTGCCTACTGTTTTTACATACAGTGTATAACTATACGATTTTCTCAGAATGAGATTTGTGTTGACCCAATTCGCCTACGCGGCTTTGGCGTAAGGCTAGCTGAGCCACGTTTCTCTAAGACCAGGTTCCGGGAAAGACTTCCATGCCCGTTCGTGCTTTTGCAATCTCGCGCTGAGTTTCGGCCCACTGTTCTTCATCCAAGGACTCAGTCCCAAGCTTTCGTTCGCCCTCCGCCAGCGCCTTCTTTAGATCTTCAATTTGAAGATCCGCAGAAACCGCAGCGTATTCGGCCAAAATATTCACGCCCTGCGGGTTAACCTGACAGTATCCCCAACTAATTGCCACGCGCTGCTCAGGTTGGCCTTTCAACTTATAACTTAAAACGCCCGTTTCAAGTGTTGTTATCAAGGGTGCGTGTCCCGGAAGAATATTTAACTCTCCCTTAAAGGCGGGGGCTGTGACTTCGTCAATTTCTTGATCAATCACAAGACGTCTTTCTGGGGTTACGAGTGTTAATTTAAACATGTGTCTTCCTTAAGCCTGAAGCTTTTTAGCTTTCTCAATGACCTCTTCGATTGTTCCAACCATATAGAAGGCCTGCTCTGGCAAGCTATCGTGTTTACCATCTAAAATTTCACGGAAGCCCTTAACTGTGTCTTTGATATCGACATACTTGCCTGGCAAGTTTGTGAATTGCTCAGCTACGAAGAACGGTTGTGACAAGAATCTCTGAATTTTACGAGCGCGAGACACAACTAGCTTGTCATCCTCAGAAAGCTCATCCATGCCAAGAATCGCAATAATATCTTGAAGCTCTTTGTATCGCTGTAAAATCGACTGAACATCACGAGCTGTCTTATAGTGTTCTTCACCAACAACTTGTGGGTCCAAAATACGTGATGTCGATGTTAAAGGGCTCACCGCTGGAAAGATCGCCATTGCGGCAATATCACGATCTAAGTTTGTTGTCGCATCCAAGTGAGTAAACGTTGTTGCCGGCGCCGGGTCTGTATAGTCATCGGCAGGAACGTAAACAGCTTGAACCGATGTAATTGAGCCCGATTTAGTTGATGTAATGCGCTCTTGCATAGCTCCCATTTCGGTTGCTAGCGTCGGCTGATATCCCACCGCAGACGGAATACGACCCAACAACGCAGAAACCTCTGCGCCCGCCTGAGTGAAGCGGAAGATGTTATCAACGAAGAAAAGAACGTCTTGTTTTTCGACGTCACGGAAGTACTCTGCAACGGTCAATCCCGTCAAGGCAACGCGAGCACGCGCTCCTGGCGGCTCGTTCATCTGGCCGTAAACAAGAGCTGTTTTCTCGATAACGCCAGACTCTTTCATCTCGCGCCACAAATCGTTACCCTCGCGTGTCCGCTCTCCAACACCCGCAAAAACGGAGTAACCACCATGCTCGGTTGCAATGTTGCGAATCAGCTCTTGAATTAAAACGGTCTTACCTACGCCCGCGCCGCCAAAAAGGCCAATCTTTCCACCTTTTGCATAGGGG
>JAMIQD010000161.1:0-8928 GCA_035914755.1 Pseudobdellovibrionaceae bacterium
CGGCGACAAAACAGTTCTTGCCCCGACTCCTTGCAATCTTGTGCCAGATATTCCGGACAACAAATCACCCCCCCGAGAGCCGAAAGAGAAAAAATATTCTTTCAATGAAATCGACGTCTCTCTTGCCTGCGAAAACAAACTTGCAAAGATCCCAGACTTTTACATTTTAGGACGGGTTAAGGACAAACCCACAAAGCCTTATCAAGTTTTTTTCAATATTGAAGGAGAGTTAACTCTCGATAATTCAATACAACTTGAGTCAAATGAAAATGGCGTGGTCAAAATGAACGGAGGCTTCTTAACTTACGCCTTCGACCTGAACAATCAAGAACTGCTGATCATCAATAAAGAAGGCGTCCTTGCTAGCGCTGAAGCCTGCCGCACTTACTAGTTTATTTCTAGTTTTTAATTTGGCAGGAGTAGATCCAAATAGTTCCATCCTTACCAAAATAATCTTTGGGCGGATTCGTGTTCGCGACAATAGCCTTTTCGAGTGCGATCGGTGTCGCAAAGAATTCGTCCCTGTTTTTCTGCTCTTCAAAAGTAACAAAAACATCCACTCCTGACGCCAGACCTAGCGGGTAATAGTCTTGCACTGTAGACATCGGATCAACCCCGCCGTCTGCGCGCCCCTCAGAGTAGGCAGTAGCCTCGTTCGGTAAACCAGTGATTTTGTAGTTAACCGACAACCTCTCCTCAGGAGGAACTGAGTGGGCCTTATCAAGAAAGATATAAATTTTCGACAGCTCCACAGTGCAATCCTGTGAGGTCTTTTCGAACTGCTTAGTCTTTGAATTGTAAATCTCGACTTTGCCAGAAAACAAAAGCGTCTGATTAGACGAGTTGCCCGCTAAGCTATTTACCGAAAGCAACAAAGCCACTGCTGTAAGTATCGATTTCATTGAATACTCCCTTTTGAGTCACCAAATCTCGATCTCACCTCTACTACCCCTTCTATTTGATCAAGACAACCTTTTTTACAACGCCTCGCTTTTGCTCGCCTTGAGATATTTATCAAACCACTCAAAGCTCTCCCAAACGACGTGTTTGACGGTTTCATTTGAGCTGTAATCGTGAGATTCCGCAGGCAGAAGGACCATTCGCGCCCGCGCCCCCTGCCCCTTAAGGGCTTCAAAATACCGCTGCGTTTGCAAAGTAAAGGTCCCCGGGTTGTTATCGTCCATACCGTGAATGAGCAAAATTGGAAATTTTATTTTTTCCACATCAAGAAAGGGCGATAGTTTGAGATAGGTCGACTTTGCCTCCCAAAGAGGGCGACGCTCACCTTGAAAACCAAAAGGAGTCAGCGTGCGATTGTAGGCTCCAGACCTGGCGATTCCCGCCGCAAAATAATTTGTGTGCGTCAAAAGATGAGCCACCATAAAAGCACCATAACTATGCCCTATCACTCCCACTCGCTTGGGATCAACGGATCCATTTGCCTCTAAAGCTTTGATCGTCGCCTCTGCGTTCATAGAAAGCTGCTCAATAAAGGTGTCATTTCTATTTTCGGGTGAGCCCACGATTGGGATTTGCGCCTCGTCTAAAACAAAGTATCCGCGCAAGGCAAAGTACAATGGAGTCGCACGAAAGGGTGTTTCAAAGTTACTTGTGCTCCCCCGAGTCTGTCCTGCCATTTTTGCATCCGTATATTCGAGTGGATAGGCAGAAACAACACAAGGGTATTTTTCTCCCTCCTTGTAGTTGAGGGGATAATACAAGATCCCACTCATCTCGACCCCGTCTTTGCGTTTATATTTTAAAAACTTCTTTTTTAACTGACTCATCACCTGGAAGGGATTCGTCTCTCTAAAAAGAAGCTCTCCACCCTTATCAGGACTTTGCAAAGTTCGCACTTCGTAGGTCGGCGGTTCCGTCGCACTTTCAGTCCGCATTATTATTCGCGAAAATTCTTTTGGAAATAAAGACCACACTTGCTCCCGCTTGTCTTTGGGGGAACGAAAAACTTCGCTGAACTTTAAACTCCGCAAGCTCATCTTTGAAATAAAGGGCCTCTCGCCATCAGGCGTAGCCCCCGCCCCTTGCCAATAAACAAAATCGCCCTGAGAGGTTTTTTCTATACGTCCAACCAAGCGATCAAATTTATTCCGCCCAAGAACGAGTGTTCCTGGGTCTGCGTAGTCATCTTTCGAATTCAAACGCAAAAATTCTTTTAACTTATACCCGCCTTCGTCGGGGTACAGATGAAAATAGCGAACCACTTCTGTATCCCTATCATAGTCAGAGACAAAGACACCTTGCCTAGAATCTTCTAGGACTGTTAAGTCACTAAAACGGTTTTCAAAAGCTGTGATTTTTTCGGTTTTAATTTCGCCAATACTATTTTCGACAGTACTAACGTACAAAAAATCTCTAAAGGGAACTTTTGTTTTCCAATCTCCGCCGTCTTGAGCTTCAACATAAAAAAAACGCTGGGGATGGGCAGAATCCCATTGCAAATTCCTCGGCCCGGTAGGAACTCCATGAATCGGCAGGCTTTCGAAAGGTCCCGCGACTCCTAGTGGCTTCTTGTGTTTTCCGTCTATCGAAACGAGACTTCGCTCCCGCCTAAATAAGCTAAATGGCACGGCATAAGAATATGGTTTCTCAAGTTTCGAAACGAGAATCCATTTTGCATTTGGAGACAACAGGACCGCAGAGTAAGAAGCTGGACCACCAATATTTCTTTGCACCATCGTCTCGGTATTTACCACACTTAACTGAGCACTCGTTGCGGTGGCAAAGGCTTCCTCCTCTTGTGGGTCTTTGATGAGGTCCTGAAATGTGCGATTCTGAGAAACAACTCCTGTCGACTCACTCACGATGGGACCTTCCGGCGCCACTGTTGCTACTATAATCGGCCCTTTCTTCGTCCGTCGTTGAAGAAGGATATTTTTGTTGTCTACCCAATAAAAGGCATTGTCGTTTCCGAGGGCCGTGTTTAAGCAAGCGCCTGGAATTTTCTGCTTTTGCAATCCAGGAATTTTGACAATCCAAAGCTCCACGCAATGAGGAGTTTCAACTTGCACGGCCAATTTACTCCCTTCAGGACTCCAACTCAATTGATGAATATAGGAATCCTTGGCAAACAGGATGGCCCGATCTTTTTTATTTTTTCGGTCATAATAGCGAAGATCCATCTTATAGCGGCCGGCATAAGAAGCTAAGCTCTCGGGATTAAATCGAGCTCCCGCTAGGCGAAGAAATGGCCGACTGGTGTAGGAAATCGGCGGCGTGAGCTGAATTCGATATTTAACAAACTCTGTGAACTGAGGATTAAAAACTGGATAACTAAATCCAGACGAGTCAATAAGATCTGAGACTTGCCTTTCTGGAGCCTTGTAGATGACTTGTGCCCAGGCCTGTATTTGCACAAATGTTGCTAATAAATATAAAATTGTTCTAAGTTGTATTTTCATCACTCTAAACTTTCATACTGAAATGACCACCGCAATGTAATTTTACATCATGACAAAAAAAATAATTACATTAGAATCCTCTCATGAGGACAAGAGTAAGAACCGTCATGACTCGAGGTTTGGTAACTTTCCCCGTCGGCGCTCCGCTCAAGGACGCTGCGTCTCTGATGCAGGAGCGACGCATTCGCCACCTCCCTATCGTCGGACAAAATGCTGACATCGTCGGCGTTTTGTCCGATCTTGATCTTGCGAAAAATCTCCCTCTAGAAATCTCGATTGAAAAGGCCATGTCGAAATATGTCGAAACCATCAATCAAGACGTTTCTCTCCGTTCAGCCATCTTAAAAATGCTCGAGCAAAAGCTATCCGCCGTTTTAATTTCTAACGAAAATCAAGAAGCAGTGGGAATCGTTACCACCGACGACTTGTTATGGTACCTGGCTCATTTGCTCGAAAAAGAGACGGAACGCAGCACATTAAGAAGTCTTCTTGATATCCAAACCCTCAACCAAGTTGCTGGCCAAATTTCTAACGCTGGAATTTAATGTCATTCCCATTATACGCGGCGCTTTTATGCTTTTAGTTCAGGCAGAAAAATGCCAGTCTGGGGCTGAAAAAGGGGGATGCTTTATGAAATGGATACTTTCAACAATTGTTTTGACAATGGCTATTGGCGCCTTTGCTTCAGATAAAAAAATTGGCAATGTTATTTTAGTCGAGAGAACGATTGAAAATGTTTTTGACACCTGCACAACTGGTGTTGAAAGGGAAAAAGGCGATAACCCTCAGGGTTCACTTTTTGCCTGTACACTACAAATAACAAATTCGACTCAAGAATCTGTCCCCCCAGGTCAATGGCTGCTAAGGCTTAGAACCGACAACTGCGCTGTTGATGCGGACGTTTCACCGACAAAAGCTATCGTCTTCTTTAGCGGCACCAGCGATAAGGCTAACTACGCTTCTGCCAAGGCCTGCCTGACAGAAGCCCTGAACAAGTCACCGAATAAAGACAGCTTTAAGATTCTTGTCCAGACTGTCGAATAGACCTTAGTCTGAATCTGCCAGAGAACAGTTATTAAAAGAGCCCGGCCCACTTATCCTGAAATCATCCTAAAAAAGGAGTTTCGGGATGAAGTTTCTCATAGCCGGGCTTTTGTTTTTTTCGAGCCTCATATCCAAGGCCTCTGGCCCCGATTGGAGCCAGGGAACCCCCGTTCCCCAAGGGGGCAGGGCCAATCCCTACGGCCTTTCTGAATTTGAGTTTTATAAAAACCAAAAACTCGGTAAAATTCACGCGCAAATTTATCCAGTTGAAATTACCGGGATGCTCCCGCCGTATACCCCCGTCAAGAATCTGATTGAAGATGATGGCTCCAATCCTTTTCGTAAGTTTTTAAATTCGGTAATGCAAAGATTTTCAGGCTACAAAAACATGAATGATATTTTTGTTGATCTCGGTTTGCACGATTACCCCAAGGTAACGGACCGAGGAGTTTACGCCGTCCCCTATCCAGACGGAGTGCGGCCAGATCACCTTATGGGCTTCGGACTAATTGAGTCCAAAGAGGGAACCGGTTTTAGTTTTAGCTGCGTCGCCTGTCATTCGGCAAATCTCTTTGGCAAAACTGTTCTCGGAATGACCAACCGATTTCCTCGCGCCAACGAGTTTTTTCTAAAGGCCAAGTCCGTGGCTCCGAGCTTGTCACCGACTTTGTTTCAAATCTACACCCATGCCACCGATGGTGAGACCACAATGTTGTCGCGCTTCAAAGAAAACATGAAATCAATCGGAGTTAAAAAACCCCTCGCGCTCGGACTCGACACCTCTTTGGCGCAAGTGAGCCTGTCCCTGAACCATCGAAATCGCGATGCTTACGCCACTTATAGTTCTCATTACGCCTATTCGCCGCGGCCTGATCCGATACTGGATGACTGGCCGGCAGACTCCAAACCCGCAGTTTGGTGGAACCTAAAATACAAAAATCGCTGGCTCTCTGATGGCTCTGTCCTTAGCGGAAATCCAATCTTTACCAATATCATTTGGAATGAGATCGGGCGAGGCGCAGATCTTTATGAACTTGAAAAATGGCTCGCTGACAATGCCGCCAAAGTTCAAGAGCTGACAACCGCCGTGTTTTCTTCAGAAGCTCCTCGCATCACAGACTTCATTCCGGCCGAAAAAATTGAGCTCTCACGCGCGATTGAAGGCGAAAGTATTTTTAACAAAACCTGTTCCCGTTGTCACGGCACCTATGAAAAGGCCTGGAGCCTTCCAAATGCCGATCGACTTTCGCCAAGCGAAAAGCTAAAAACCACACAGGTTCTCTATCGCAGCACCACGCCGGTGATTGATGTCAAAACAGATCCCTTTCGCCGCCTGGGCATGAAATCTTTAGAACAGCTCAACGATCTCGCAATCATGCAGAAAAATGGCATTCAAATTCGAGAGCAAAAGGGCTATGTTCCCCCTCCCCTTGTGGGGGTTTGGGCCCGTTGGCCCTACCTGCACAACAACTCAGTCCCAAACCTTTGCGCTCTGCTCACAAAGAAAGAATTGCGCCCTAGTGCCTACTACTCCGGTGAGGCAAACAATCCGCAACTCGATTTTGATTTAGAGTGCAATGGCTATCCCTTGGGGAAGAAGACTCCACAAAGCTGGAAAACAAAACTTCATTACTATGATACGCAAAGGCTCGGCATGAGTAACCAAGGACATGATGAAGGAATTTTTCTTAAAGACGGAAAAGAACTTCTCACACCATTGCAAAAGAAAAATTTAATTTTGTTTCTACAAACTCTATAAAAAAGAACCCTTGCAAAAACAGGGGTTCTTTTTAAACTCTTAGACTTTGCTAGAGCAAAGATTTCAAGTAGTCACTCAGCTCTTCTTGATTTGCGACTCCATGAAAGATGATATCAACGCGTCGATTTTGCTGTAAATCTTCTGGCAAGAGGGATTGATAGAGTGGCTCACTGGCTCCTTTCCAGCTCAATACGACTTTGCCGTTATCAACCCCGCCTTGGCGGAGCAAACCTCCGACAAAAAGCGCACGGGCCTTGGATATTCTCATGTTAATAGCATCAGTACCCGTCTGATCGGCAAAGCCGACCACTTCGATGCTTTTGTAAAGGTCTGGTCTTTGTGCTATCGCGGCTCCTATCATTTCGACAAACTCGCGATTGCGAGCATTCAACATGGCGCTGCCGGTCTTAAATTGCAATCGTCGCTCATCACGAATCGTCAAGGTTCGAGCATTGGCATCCGTCTCTATCACCCGGCGTGATTCATCACCGCCATAAACCATAGCTGGAACCTCAGTCACCGGGACGATTTCTCCAATGATGGTCTCTTCGATCACCTCGGTTTGCCCCACTTGCGGAGCGGATTGCTTTGCACCAAATCCCCACTGCAAATCGAGCATCACCATATTCACATTGCTTCCAGAAATACTTAAATCGTTAAGGGCTTTTACACCCAGACGAAACAAGCTCTCCCCTTTAATCGGAAATTCCTTGAGCAGTTGTAAACCGCCGAAGCTTGTCCAGGTTGGATCTGTGGACCCATAGCGACTCCCACCGCCAATGTAGGCATCAACAACAGGCCCAAATTGCCAACGATTGGCTGGATTGTATCGCCAGGCAACCTCGGCAACGCCGCCCGAGATAAAGTTATTCTGCACAGTGCTTTTTTGTGAAAAGCTGTCTGTCATCAAGCCGAAACCAAAATCAAAAACACGATGCCGGCTCTCCGAAAAGTGCGACCCAAGCAATCTTAACTCTGCGGGCCTGCCCCCGGTCAGATGAGTGTCACTCGTTGACATGTACCCACCAGCCAGACCTATAAACGGAAACCACCCGACGGGATCATTGACGTTCATCTGACTCATCGACCCAGCCCCCATCTTTGACGTCTGAGCGGAGCCACTCTGCTGAGCCCAGGTCACTGAGGTGAAAAATCCAATGAACACAAGCACACTTGCGAACTTATTCGTAAACATATAGGCCTCCCTGTATTTTATAATTGCTAGTTATAAACAATAGGAATCGAGTGGTCGTGACCGCGATATGACAATATCAAGATTTACGTCCTGCTTTGGCACAAGACATTGGTAGGAGTCTAGCCGGGGAATTAAAAACCAGGCTTCACACGCAAAAAAATAAGCCGATAATGGAAGGACGAAACAAACCTTAACCAAAGGGGATACAACAATGGGTTTTAACCAACAATATGACGTGCCAGGGCTTTTTGATTTTCTCACAAACACTCCAGAGTCCGGCCTCAGAAAAATGATGGTTGATAACAAAACATTCACCGAGCCACACTTCAATCTTCTTATGAAGGTTGTGCGTGCCTGTGACGAAACCAAGTTCTGTGAACATACGGAAAAGGCGGACTTTCCAAAAGTAAAATTGGGTCCTGCAGAAATTAAAATCAAAGAGAAGTTCTGGAACGATTGTTTCTCTTGTCTATCAGCAAAGGGGCTTTTGAACCCTTCTCAGAAAAAAAATGCAGCTTAATTCAAAGTGTTTGCTTATTTAGCTTTCAACGAATTTAGCAAAGAGCTCGAACACGAGCTAAAAAATAAAAAGGCGGTCGAAGATCGCCTTTTTATTTCGCCTGATCGTCAAGAACCGCTGTGGGCTCAAAGTATTTGGTACGATGTCGAGGAAGTCGAAATCGCCTCCGTCGGCGATGCGGTCAAGGCGCTTAAATCGCGTGGAAAGTGGTGGGCTTGTTATTCCTTTGCGCATCACCGCCGTAGCGAACTTGTACAAGAGCAACTACCGAAATACAAAATCCCACCGCTCTCATTTCTCGGAAAAATTCCGGATCAACCTATGGGCGCTTGGACGATGATCGACAAAAATAAAATCCTCGTTGCTGCTAAGACTTCCAGCCCCTTTCCGTTGGGTAAAATTCAATTTAGCGAAGACAAGGTGACTCCGCCCTCGCGAGCTTATCTTAAACTTTGGGAATTATTTACGATCACGGGAGTCAAGCCCCCAAAAAATTCGCGTTGTTTGGATCTCGGGAGCTGTCCTGGGGGATGGACCTGGGTTCTGCAGCAGATCGGCGCCCATGTCGTCAGCGTTGATAAGGCGCCACTTGATGCAAAAATAGGGGCTCTGCCCAACATCGAATATCTAAAAAAGGATGCCTTTCAGTTAAAGCCTAGCGATATCGGTCCTATTGATTACCTTTTCTCTGACATCATCTGCTACCCCGCCCGCCTTTTTGAGTTAGTGGACGCCTGGCGCGCCAGTGGCCTCTGCAAAAACTTTGTTTGCACCATTAAATTTCAGGGAGAAACGGATTGGGCGACCCTCGAGAAGTTCAAAAAGATCCCGAACTCACGCCTCGTGCACCTTTATCACAACAAACACGAAGTCACCTGGATCTGCCTTCAACAAAATCCTTGAAAATGCCACCAAGGCCACTTAAATTCTAAGCTCTTCAACCTCTCGCGCGGGTGGTGGAATTGGTAGACACGCAGGTCTCAGAAGCCTG
>JAMIQD010000162.1:0-5196 GCA_035914755.1 Pseudobdellovibrionaceae bacterium
GATAGCCTGTTAACAAAACTCCATGAGGACTTAGCACTGAAATCCACAAAAGAGCGTTACTAAAGATTAGTAGCGCCAACGGATTTATTTTTAACTTCGTGAAATTGAAACTAAATGACTTTCTCTCAGACAAACTCGCTTGAACTTGATCTTTGTCGACATGGGCGCGCTCAACAAGTCCCCGCAAAAGAGAGTACTCCGGAACAAATGAAACCAAATTCCAAGTTGCCACAAGAACTAAGCCTAACAAATGAGCGCCAGATGGCTGAAATGAAAATAGCAGTCCTGCTACAATAGGACTTCCAACCTCTGTGAATAAATCCACTCTCTGGAGCCAACTATTAAAAACTGTCAGCCGAGCGGATGGAACTAGAAGCGGCACCAAATCATTGCCCACAGAAATTTCGGTGATCACCGAACCAAGGGAGGCTAATATCCCCACCAAAATAAGACCCACAAAATACAATTGTTTGGTACCACTTAAAATAGCGTCATTACTATCATGGCACTGAATATCGAAAAAATAAAAAATGATCATTCCCACAAAAACCGAAATAAATTGAATACCAATGCCTCGTTTGATGACAACACCCCGGGCCGAGACATCCATCCAGCGACCAAGACTCGGCGTAAAAACCAAGACGCCCACTTTGACAATACGATAGTAAAACGCCGCAATCTGTAAACGTCCCGGAAAAAGATGTAGCAATGCCAGAGGAACTATAAAGTCCCAGGCTTGATCGCCAGAGCGCGTAAGTAACCGACTGAGCAAGATTCGTTTTTCAACAGCTAAAAACATAACCCGTTATAAAATAGTTTGCCCGATCTCTCAATACAAAACCCGACCAAAGCCTTTACTCTCCCGTCTTAACTTGAGACATAAGACCATTATAATTCGAAATTCAAAGCACTCCTGAGCTTTACGAAATATCATAAATGAATCACATAAATTCGAGGGAGTTCTTTTTTGAAATTCTTAGCCATGCTGCTGATTTTCATTTGTATCGGAGGCTTAGCTTCAGCCAAGCCTCAGGGATCGAAGAGTCTTCGCGCCAACAAAGTTTGGCTAAAAAAGGAACTCAAAAAAATAGGTTTTTCTGAAAACTTCATCGCTGATGCGATGCAGACGTACGAACCAGATAGCTTTGATAAAACTCTCACTTTAAATCTTTTAGGTTTTTTGCGCCCTGCTGGCCAACACATGAACCTCGTCACCGATCAGGCCGTTTCTGAGTCCGCCAGCTTCATTGTCAAAAACAAAAGCGCTTTCGAGTTTGCTAAAAAAAAATATCGAGTGGCGCCTGAAGTGATATCGGCTCTACTTTGGATCGAAACCCGTCATGGTCAGGATGTGGGCTCCTTTCACACCCTGAGCGTGTACTTGCATCTCTTGCAAGCCGACGTAAGTAAAAATAAAACAGCGCTCACCAAACTAGCCTTAGTTAAAAACAAGGAAGAACAAGCCTACACCCCAAACGAACTCCGCAAATTGATGAAGGAGAGAACTAAGAATAAAGCCAAATGGGCCCGTGAACAACTGCTCGCTCTCGCAGCAGCTCGCAAACAAAAAAATTTCGACATCAAAACACTGAGAGGCTCCTATGCGGGGGCCTTTGGTCTGCCGCAATTTATCCCATCCAGCTACCTTGCCTATGCTCGAGCTAAAAAACCAAAAGGCGTTCCAAATTTAATGAAAAAAAGCGACGCTATTTTGAGTGTCGCTCATTACTTATCAAAACACGGTTGGCGTAATAACAAATTCACGGCAAAGATTGCAGCTCTGATGAAATATAACAATAGCCGAGACTACGCGGACAGCATTCTCGCAATCTCAAAACGAGTCGCTCCGAATCGCAAACTATCGAGCGTCAATTAGCTTTTTACCACAGTCATGGCAGTAAGCGCTTCGCTCTTTACGGCGAGCCGCGTGCACGGCCTCGCTGCAAGATTTGGGACCGACCGAAGATTTAAATTTTTCACCGCACATTGGGCAATACTTGATCGGCGAATTCGAACGACTGTGATTCATATTGGCGCAGTTTTTTGCCTGTTTCATAAACCTCAGTGCAAGTATTGGGTTGAGAGCATATTGCTCGACTCAGACACTTCTGCCGGAGTGGCTTCTCGCGCACTCAGAGTATCAATTTCAAAAATAAGATCCTGACCCGCAAGAGGGTGATTGGCATCCAAAGAAACCATATCACCGTGTAGCTGAACAACACGGCACTTTCTGACCGCACCACTTTTTAAAGGAACGATCACCGCTGCGCCAAAGGTCAAAACAATATCTCTCGAGATTTTTTTTCGCGGATATAAAAAAACTTTTTTAGGATCATAAAGACCGTAGGCGTTTTCAGCAGAAACTTTAATCACTCGCCGCTCGCCCTTTTTGAGGTTCTGTAGCCCTTTGGACAAGCCACTAAGAAACTCGCCCTGGCCATCAATTGATGTTAAGACATCATGATTATAGGTGGAGCTTATAACATTTCCGGCAATGTTTTTAAGAGTGCAATGAAAAGAAACAACCTGAGGACTCATAGTGACTCCTTAGTCAGAAAGACAAAGACCGATCTTACGACCGGTCTTTTGATTTTTGGATCTTAATTACTTATAACTAGTACGAACGGCGCTGCTTAAAGCCACCACCGCCACCATTGCGGGGCTCTTGCGGCTTAGCTTCTGAAATATTCATAGCTCGGCCTGAAAGATCCATGCCATTCAACTTCTGAATCGCTGCTTGAGCTTCTCCATCAGCTGACATTTCTACAAAGGCAAAACCCTTGCTGCGACCTGTATCGCGATCTGTGATGACATTGACTGAATCGACAGTGCCAAACTCCGCAAATAAATCTGTAAGTTGATTGTTATCAACATTAAAAGAAAGATTGCCAACGTATATTTTTTTTCCCATTTTTTGCCTCCTTAGAAAGCTAGGGGCCATTCGCAGAAGACAGAAGAACATCTCATGAATCAAGTGAACGACTAATTGGACTCCAGTAGAACACATCGCCCAACGAATAGATACCTTTATCGCCAGCTTGAAGTTTTAATTACAAACGGCAGTGCCAATCTCTTCACCGACGATCTGAGCAAAGTCCCCCAGCATTAAGTCGACTGTTTACGAACTTGAAAGTGCCACATCAGACCAAAGAGAATCCCGGACGTCAGTACCGGAAAAATAAATCCCAAGTAGCCCATGTTTTTAAAAACCAATCCGCCAAGTACAGAGCCCAAGACAAAGAAAAAAATCAACCCTACCCGCACTAAATTAGCCCGTCCCTCGTTGCTGAGGTCCTCTTTAATTTTATTTCTATTGAGAACACGAACGATTCCAATCCCAAGATCCGTGGTGATCCCCGTTAAGTGAGTCGTGCGAACCACCGATCTTGAAACCGTGGTGATTGTGCCGTTTTGAATTCCACAAACCAAACAAACTAAAACCAGAGGTAAATAATGTTTCCCGTGAGTAACTTCTCCGCCAAACTCCCCAAAAGCACCCAAAGCTCCACCCACAAGCACCAATAATAAAATGGCAAAGATCAAGCCAAAAGAAATATAATACTTTGGTTTGATATGAAGCTTTAAACGCAAGTCGACCAAAAATCCGCTGATGACAGAGCCAAATAAAAAGAACAACGGAACGACCAACATACCGAAAGCATGGTCGGGTCGACGCTGACTCAGCTCAAAACCAAAAAAGGTGGCAAATCCGGTGATGTGAGACACAAACTTATGCCCGGCCATAAAAGCTCCCATATTCAAAACACCTGCCTGCATTGCCATAGACATCCAAATGATGATATTGCTGCGGGTAAAATGAGAGATGGATTCGTTTCCGTAGAGCATGCTAACAAATCTCCGTGTGTGTCTAAAGTTAGCATTTTGGAGTTCCAGCCGTCCAGGCGATTTTAAAAAGGTCCAAGCCGAAGCCCCTCTGGCTTCGGACCTCTCAGAAAAAGCACCTTGCCCCAAAGAATATTCGCCTGCTACAATTATGGCCGCATGCCTGACAAAACAAAAGCCAATTGCCTTGCCCCACCAGATTCTGAATCCTGCCACACCTGCGGCATGCGTTTCGAAGGTCTTCTTTGCTCCTCACCAGACGTTAGAACCCTTATCGACAGAGCCAAGGTCGTCACTCAATACAAAGCTGGACAAGTTATTTTCTACGCCGGCAATGTCCCCCTCGGAATTTTTACGATTCAAACAGGGGTCGTCAAACTCGAAGCCCTCTCTTCGACTGGAGCTGCCCATACTCTCAGAATTGTTGGCCCTGGAGGTGTCCTTGGGTACCGCTCTTTGTTTGCCGACGAAACCTACCATGCCTCAGCGATAGCGATCGAAGACTCGGATCTGTGTTTTATTCCTAAGTCTGATATCATGGCCCTTTTTAAAACCCACCCCGAAACGGCCATGAAGCTCCTAAGTCATCTTTCAAAGGACCTCCGCCTAGCTGAAGAAAAGTGGATGGATCAAATGGACAAAGGAGCTTCTGAGCGCATTGCTGAGGCCCTCTTATTTTTGCAAGATAACTTTCAAAACCAGGCCTGGACCCGTCGCGAGATTGCCCAATGGGCGGGCACAACTCCAGAAACAGTTATTAGAACATTGGCTCAATTTGAAAAAGAAGGCCTGATCAATCAAAAGGATGGACGACAAATTCGCGTCATCTCCGAAGACGGCCTCAAAGGTCGCCTTACGTGTCGGAAATAATTTACTAATTTTTTTAAATTATTTTTCAAACATGATCGCCGTCATACCGACATCAGGATTTTCTACCGAAAATGTCATCTCAAGGGGTTTGTTATATGGCACTCAGCATGAGTCTGCAAAAATGCGTCTATTGTGGCAGCGAAAGTCTGCAAGGTCCTTATTGCTGTGCCGCGTGCGAATCTCTCGCCAATGTGACAAAAAGTCCCAAAACCGGCCCAGCTGAAGAATACTCCTACTTAGACCAAGAAAACTTTCGATCTCTGTATAAAATCGACAACGCCGACTACAATTACCTATTTTTCGCCGAGGGCATCCATTGCTCCTCTTGCGTGCACCTTCTAGAGAAGCTTCCTTTTTATTGCGAGGGTGTTTCTATGGCGGAAGTCCACTTCGGAAACTCAACGGTAGGAATTAAGCTAGAAGATCAATCCTCTCTCGGCGCTGTCGCTACCACAATAAAAGAGCTGGGTTACAACCCAATCC
>JAMIQD010000163.1:0-24602 GCA_035914755.1 Pseudobdellovibrionaceae bacterium
CCGCGATTCATCTTTGGTACGGCCAAGGTTGAAATATTCACCACGGTGGGATTGATCATTTTAGCCAACTCAACAAATAAATTTGAAGGAAGAGGATCGTTGAGTTTCATTGGTGGGGGGCTTTTTTGCGGCGCTTGCGCCTGAGCGAGCCCTTCAAAAGTAGAAAGAGCCAAGCCCGTTGCTAGGGATAAAATCAAGAACGTCTTTGTGAGCTGTTTCATGATGGGTTCTCCTTACTATTTAAATTACTATTTAAACTTGTACAAACTTCATCTGTAGGTCAGTGATTAAAGAATCTAAAAATATTTTTTCTTCTTGAGTGAGGTTGTTCTTGGTCTTCTCCTGAAGCATGATCAGTAAATCAATATTGAAGCGAGCCATGTTTTTATCTTTGTGAGCCGTACTCCCTGTTTGAGGGTCGGGCGCAAGCCCCATGGCCATAGCGGCTGACGAGGCGATCGACATGGATAATATTGAAAAAGTTGCTTCCATTTTTGCAGACATAGAGGGACCTCGTTAGATCGGATAATAACCCATCAATTTTTGGAGGCGATCCTCGATTGACGGGTGAGATTTTAAAAACAAATGTTTTTCGGTGTAACCTTCGGGACTCACAATAAACAAATGCCCGGAGCAGGCCGGGACCTTTAGTGGCTGGGTTTGGGCGAGACCCTCGAGTTTCCACAGTACTTCTCCCAGGCGGAATCGGTCGTGGATAAGTTCGGCAGCAAGTAGGTCGTTGCCATAGATCTTCTGATGGGAGCTCGCGAGTTTTATCAGGCCCCAACTGAGCGGAGTGAAGAGTTTTAAAAAGGGTCTTTGTTTTTTTGAGGCGAGTAAAAAATAATTTGGTGGCCAAAAGTGATCTAGAATTTTACCAAACCCCATCAGAGCGTTAGCGAGGGTGTTGGTGACTCCAAACAAAAAGGAGTCCATCTCTTTCAGTGCGCACATTTGATAACTAATGACGGCCTCGAGGTCTTCTTTATTGAATTTACTTAAGAGTCCTTGGGAGATTGCGATGGAGCCTTTGCGCCACGAGTGATTTATGCAAAGGGAGGTTTGTGATTTTGTTGGGATCACATAGACATCGGGATAGGGCAAGCCGAGGTGATCTGCGTACTTTGTGATCAAATTTCCGAGGCCCCAGGGGTCTTGGCCCTTTACGGCCTTTGCTTCGAGGGCTGTCAAAATCGGTGATTCGCCATAGAAGAATACAAAAAAATTCAAACTGACGGCGAGTAAGAAGCCAACAAGCAGACCCAGGCGTTCTCCGAGCTCGTAACCGAGCACGAGGAGGGTGAGCGAAGTGATCAGAATAAAAATCCAGACCTTGGTAGAGTTCGACAGCATTCTTCATTTATCCCACGCGTTGAAGTTCGAAGCAAGATGAAGTAGTGCGAGGCGGCACAAGACTCTGCTTGCGAATAGAGAAGTAAAATTGTGAAATGATTGCTGGTCTCATCGGAGGTATTTTGTGAGCGAAATCGATATCCTGGCCCTGAATGCTGCGATCAAACAAGAAAGTCAATTTGTTGACCGTATGATGCAGGAAATTAGCAAAGTTGTCGTTGGCCAAAAAGAAATGGTCGAGGGCATTATGATGGGACTCCTTACCGGAGGTCACATCCTGTTGGAGGGAGTTCCTGGGTTAGCAAAGACGCTAACCATAGCAACAGTTTCAAAAACCATTTCGTTGGATTTTCAGCGGATTCAGTTTACCCCGGATCTCTTGCCGACGGATCTTATTGGAACGATGATTTTTAATCCGAAAACAGGAGAATTCAATCCACGCAAGGGGCCAGTTTTTACCAATATTGTTTTGGCCGACGAAATCAATCGAGCTCCGGCCAAGGTACAAAGTGCTTTGCTCGAAGCGATGGCCGAAAAGCAGGTTACCATCGGGGATCAGTCCTACAAACTCGAAAATCCCTTTCTGGTTTTGGCGACTCAGAATCCTCTTGAGCAAGAGGGGACCTATCCTCTTCCAGAAGCTCAGATGGACCGTTTTATGTTTAAAATAAATGTATATTACCCCACCAAGGGGGATGAGCTCGAAATTTTAAATCGCATGGGTGTGAATGAAAAGCCCGTCGTTAATTCGGTGATTTCGAAAGAGGATTTACTCAGAGTCTCTTCTCGCGCGGATCAAATTTATGTCGACAATAAAATAAAAAATTACATTATTGAAGTGGTTATGGCTTCGCGCAGGCCTGCAGATTATGGCCTAAGTCGTATCGCCAACTTGATCAGCGTGGGCGGATCTCCTCGCGCAACGATAGGACTCTTCCGTGCGGCCAAAGCTCACGCCTTTATTAGAGGGCGCGGCTACGTCACTGCTGAAGATGTCAAAGCCATTGCCTACAATGTGCTCAGGCATCGTTTGATTCTGACCTACGAGGCAGAAGCCGAAAATATAAAGACCGACGACGTCATCAAAGAAATCTTAACTCAGATAGAGGTGAATTAGTTTGAGTCTACCCGCTGAGGTTTTAAAGAAAGTCAAATTGCTCGAGATTAACACCCGAAAAATGGTGAATAATCTTTTTGCGGGCGAATACCACACCCACTTTAAGGGGCAAGGTATGACTTTCTCTGATTTTCGCGAGTACGTACCTGGAGATGATGTGCGAGCGATTTCGTGGCCTCTCACGGCTCGTACGGGCAAACCCTATATTAAAACCTTTGAAGAAGAGCGTGAGCTCACGATTATCTTAGCGGTCGATGTCAGCGGCTCAGCTGACTTCGGTACGGGTCAGTATTTTAAAGGTGAGATTATGACTCATCTAGCGGCTTTGCTGGCCTTTTCTGCAGTTAAAAACAACGATCAGGTGGGGCTTCTTTTGTTTTCGGACCAGGTGGAACACTTTGTTCCTCCTAAAAAGGGGCGGGGGCAGGTTCACCGGATTTTGCGAGATTTATTTTATTACAAGCCCAAGAGTCACGAGACCAAAATATCAACGGCTTTGACTTACCTTCAGGGGCTTTTAAAAAAGCGGGCCACGATTTTTATTTTTTCAGATTTTATTGACGAAGGGTATGATCAGGCCCTGCGACTCTTGGGCCGAAAACATGAAGTGGTCGCCTGCGTTGTTAATGACAAGGCAGAGGAAGATCTTCCCAATATCGGCGTGGTTGATCTTGAGGATGCCGAAACTGGAGAAGTGATCACTGTGGATACTTCGTCAGAGATTTTTCGCAAGGATTATTTGCGCGAGTTAAAGAAACGCAAAGAAGCTCGAGATAAACAGCTTCGCCTTGCTCAAGTGGAGCGCATTGATATCGTGTCGGGTGAAGATTATGTGGATCCACTAGTTGCATTTTTCAAAAAGAGATAGGGGATTATGACGGGTATTCAGTGCAAAGTCGACATCCCCAAAGTGCAAGGTCTCGATGACGGTCTTTTGACGGTCGGTAGAGAGTTCTATCTGATCTGCGACGGGGAGTGGCCAAAGGATCTTGCTCAAGATAAAATTTCATTTGAGGGCGAGACTGCGCAAAAATATCAGTTAAAGTTGTTAGGCTTTGAGTTTCGCACTCTGACGGAAGTGGATCTTAAGGTCACAAGTTATCTTGCCGGCGGACATAAGTTTCCGAATCTTATTTTGACAGATGGAGAAAAGAAAGTCGAGCTGGGGCCTGTTGAGTTTCAGGTGCAGAGTGTTCTCACCCAGGGAGAAAAGGTGGAGCCCTATGGTCCCTTTGGGCCGGCGACGATTCCAGTCCCGATTTTTTACTGGTTGGTTCTGGTGGGCGTTCTGGTTTTGGTATCGGTTTCGATCGGGTTTCGAGTGTGGCGTCATAATCAGCGTCAAGCGATGTTAGAAAAGTTAAAACAACATGAGTCGAGTTTATCTCCACTGCAGGAGTTTCATCAGAGTATGCGTAAGTTGCAACGAAGCAACACGGTCTTTTATGGCAGCAGCTCATCTGCGGAAGAAATTCAGTTAGGGATGACGGAGCTTTCTCGCATGTTTAAGGTTTATATTAGTCGCCGTTTGCGAGTCCCCGCTTTTGAGTGGAGCGAACGGTTGATTCTTGCTGACATTCGTCACTATCATCCCGAGGTTTTTGGTGAGTATTCGCGCAAAGTGCATGATTTGTTTTCTGAATTCAAAAAAGCCCAAGGCTCCTCTTACAAGCTGCAAGACAAAGATGTCACCCAAATGGCAGAAAGTGTACGAAAGGTCATTGAGGGGATAGAAAAGTGTCTGACTCAGACTGAAGCGGCAAAGCGCGGGGGCCGACGATGACAAGTTGGAGCAGCTTATGGGCCTTGATTTTTATTTTACCCTTGGTGTTGATTCTCGGGTGGAACTATTTGCACCGCCAAAAGAAATTGCCCTCTTTGCATTTTAGTTCTCTGAAGGTTTTGAAGTCCTTGCCACCCAGTTTTAGAACTCGTTTTATGGTGGTGCCGATTATTTTAAAAGCGGCCGGTGTACTGCTTGCGATTTTGGCGTTGGCTCGCCCTCAAGAGGCTAACACCAAAGTAAAAAAGAATGTTGAAGGAATTGATATTGTTATTTGCCTGGACGTCTCTGACAGTATGCTCATCGAAGATATGAGACCCTTAAACCGAATGGAAGCCGCCAAAGAAACCATCCGGCAATTTATTGAAAAACGAAGCTCGGATCGGATCGGCTTGGTTATTTTTGCCGGCGAGAGTTTTACGCTAGTTCCTTTGACTTTAGATTATCAGTTGATTTTAGAGCGAGTTAAAGAAATCACCACAGCAGCCAATGCCAATATTAAAGATGGCACGGCCATTGGTGTGGCTCTCGCCAACGCCGCAGGCCGCTTAAAGGAATCAACAGCTAAAAGCCGCGTGATGATTTTTATGACAGATGGAGAAAATAACAGCGGCACCATTGACCCCGAGACGGCTTTGGACATCGCGAAGGGATATGGTTTAAAAATATACTCCATCGGAATCGGCAAAGACGGTCCGACCAAGATTCCAATTTACCAGCGGGATGTTTTTGGCAACAAAGTAAAAACGTATCAGCCCTTCGACAGCAATGTGAATGATGATCTTTTAGGAAGAATGGCTAGTGAGACCGGAGGGAAGTATTTCCGTGCTTCAAAAGAGGATTCTCTTGAAGGGGTCTTTAAAGAAATCGATTCTCTTGAGAAAACCAAAGTCGATGTAAATAAATACACCCGTTATACGGAGCTTTTTCCTCCGTATTTGCGAGCGGCATTGCTGTGTTATATGTTGGCTCTACTTTTGGGGAAAACTTTTTTTAGGAGGAATCCTTAATGAGGTTTGAAAGTCCCGCAGCTTTTTATTTTATTTGGTTTATTCCGGTCTTTTGGTTGCTTGCAGTGATTGTGCAGAAAACCATGCAAAAAAGAATGGCCAAGCTTGTGGGTGCTCGTTTGTATCCATTTTTGACGAGCTCACTTTCGCATAAAAAGCGTACCGCAAAGCAGGTTTTGCAAAGTTTGGTGATTCTGTTTTTTGTTTTGGCTCTCGCTCGTCCTCAGATGGGGCAAAGTATGCAGGAAATTAAGAGCGAAGGCGTTGAGGTGATGCTCGCTATCGATGTGTCTGATAGTATGCTCGCCGAAGATGTGAGGCCGAGCCGGCTCGAGCAAACAAAGACAGATCTAAGTCGTTTGCTGGACCGCATGCCAGGAAATCGCGTGGGCGTGATTGCATTTGCTGGTTCTGCGGCCGTGTTGTCGCCACTTTCAAACGATCCCAATGCCATCAAGATGTATATCGAATCTTTAAGCACCAGCTCTGTTAGTAGTCAGGGCACGAGTTTTGAGGAGGCTTTGAGGCTCGCTGCTGAATCCTTTAAGAGGGGCGGCGTCTCTGATGATGATACCGCAAAGGTGACGAGGGTTATTTTGATCGCCTCCGATGGAGAGGATCACGAGCCCGGAGCCAACGAGGCAGCAAAAAAATTACTCGAGCAGGGAATTCGTATTTTTACTGTTGCCTACGGAACTGAAAAAGGAGCGCCCATTCCAATCAAGGATGGTATGGGATTTTGGAAAGCAAATAAGAAAGATCGTTCCGGGCAAACCGTGATCACCACAGTCAAAGGGGATGCGCTGAGAGCCTTGGCTCAATCAGGGGATGGGACTTTTTATTTTGCGACGCCAGGTGGGGATTACATCAAACAAGTCGCGGAGGATCTTTCAAAACTAGAAAAGACCGAGTTTGAAGCAAAGATGGCCGTTCAGTACGAAGAACGTTTTCAGTGGTTTTTATTGATTGGGATTGTTCTTGCTCTTCTTGAGCTCTTCTTGGGTGAGCGACGCTCTAAGTTTCTTTTGTGGAAAGGGCGGTATGAGGTGCCTCCAGCATGAAGCGAAGTTTAGCGATTTTATCAGCTATAATAATGCTACTCATTTCTCTGATCTTTTTGGGTTGGAGCGGAATTATAAAGTTGCCATCAATTACGGGATTGGCCTCCTTTCCGCATGTGCGAAGTTTGGTATTAAGTCGCAAGGGAAATACCCAACTTCAGGCCCAAAACTTTCAGGGGGCCTTTGATACGTATGTTAAAATTTTTGAGTTCGATCCTTTTTCGGCAGAGACCTATTTGAATATGGGCTTGGCCTTTGAGGGATTGCAGCAGCCAGAGAAGGCACAGTCTTCTTATCAGAATTCCATTCTTTTTACCAAAGACTCACCCCTTCAATTTATGGGATTGTTCAACTTGGCTCAGCTTAGTGGCAAGGCGAAGAAGTTCGATGAGGCTTTGGAGTTTTATCAAAAAGCTCTCAATATTGACCCAAGCTCGAAAGAAGTTAAAACGAATATCGAACTTTTGATCCAACAACAACAGCAAGAAAGTAAGGATCAGAAGGATCAGAAGGATCAGAAAGACCAGAAAGATCAGAAGGATCAGAAGGATCAGAAGGATCAGAAAGATCAGAAAGATCAGAAAGATCAGAAAGATCAGAAAGACCAGGGCGACGGCAAAGATAAAGAAAAAAAGGATCAACCGAAGCAGTATGCGGAGAATCCAAAGCCTCAGCCGAAAAAATTTGATAGCAAAGAACTTTCTGAAAGCGATGTAAAAAAGATTTTACAAGAGTTGAAACAGCAGGAACAAAAAATTCGTAGCGAATTCAACCGTAAAGATAAGAAGGAGCAACCCCGTGACAAAGATTGGTAATTTTCTTTGTTTCTTTTTGTTAATGATGTCGGTTCCGTCCCTGGCAAGGGTGACTGTTCAGTCGACTGTTGATCGCAATGAAATGGCCGTGGGGGACTCTTTTACTCTTGTTGTGAGTGTCAGCTCTGATGAGTCCTTTGAAGCTCAAGAGCCGCGAGCTCCAGATCTTGATGGTTTTGAGCTTTTGAATAGCTGGCAGTCGAGCTCGACCTCTCAGCGCCTGGTGCAAACTTCGAAGGGAATGGAGTTTGAAGTTCAGAGACGAAAAGATTTTAACTATTTATTGAGTCCAAGAAAAAAAGGCACTTACAGTGTAGGGGCTTTTGAAGTGATTGTGGATGGCAAGGTTTACAACTCCCAGCCAATCACAGTAACGGTTGGTGAGCCGGGAGCAGCCCCCAAGGGAAGACCTCGTCCGAATGCCCGCCCCCAAGTTCCAGGTTGGCCAGGGATGGGGACTTTTGACGATATAGATCGAGCCGAAGAAGAACTCTTTAATCAACTGCTGCAGAGGCGTGGTGGCGGCGGTGTACCCGGCGATAACTCGGGGGCACCTGCGGCCCCCGCTCGGCCCGAAGTTGAGCCGCAATTTCGTTCGCTTCCGACTAATTCCAATGAGGCATTTTTTATTCAGGTCGAGGTGGATAAGCTCGATGTCTATGAAGGAGAGCAGGTCACCGTGAGTTGGTATATTTATACTCGCGGGCAGATGGAAACCCTCGATCGATTAAAATTTCCTGACCTTAAGGGGTTTTGGAAGGAGATCATCGAAGAGGTTCCTTCGATTCAATTCTCAGAAGAAGTTATAAACGGCGTCGTTTATAAAAAAGCTTTGCTCGCTTCGCATGCCTTGTTTCCAATTAAGTCTGGAACCTCTGCTGTTGACGAGTACAAAATCAAATCTCGAGTAAGGATGCCCACGCAGGGCTTTGGTGGTTTTGGTTTTGGTCGTGCCTATGAATACACGAAAAGTTCTCAGCGAGTTAAAATTAACGTAAAGCCGCTGCCAACGGATGGGCGGCCAAAAGACTTTTCAGGGGCCGTTGGGCAATTTGATGTTCACTCGAGTGTTGAAAATCCAAATGTTCCCGTGAATCAGCCCTTCACTCTGAAAGTTCGCTTCGAGGGGGCGGGCAATGCCAAGTTGATCGAGCTTCCCGCGATTGAATGGCCCAAGAGTGTTGAAGTTTATGATACCAAGTCAGACTCTAAATTTTTCAAAAATGGCCGAAGCTTCAAAGAATTTGAAATTTTACTGATACCGCGAGAACAAGGGGAGCTTAAGATACCTGCGATCGGCGTTAGTATGTTCGATCCGCAGACAAAAAAATATTACAGCCGTGCGACCGCTGAAATTAGCATGAGTGTTGAGGCGAATCCGAATGCTCCCTCCGCGAACGGGGCCGCAACTGGAGAAGTCGCAAAAAAATCCAGCCCGAGTGCAGCAAAAGCTGAAGCTCCCCGCGGCGATGTGTTGCCGGATTTGATTCTTACCTGGGAGCGTCCGAGTTCTTTTACGCTGGCATCGTCACCGATGGCCTGGATCGGTCTTTATAGTTTTGTTTTTGGTTTTTTAGTTTGGAGATCCAAAGTCGAACTCGGTTGGGGGCGCCGTCGTCAGAGTCTACGAGATCTGGTTCATCGTCGAAGCAAAAAGCTAGAATCTTTGATGCGCAAAAATGACTACCGAGCCATTGGCGCCGAGATGATGAATATTTTCAATTTAGTTTTGGGCTCGATCTCGGGGCAAGAGGCTTCGGGGCTTGAACTTGATCGAATGTTAGAAAGAATTGCCCCCAGTCTACGCCGAGAGCATGGGGATGCTATAAAAAAACAATATGAAGTGTTTCAGCTGATGAGTTTTGCTCCTGAAGATATGCTGGGGACTTACAAGCAAGAAGAGACGGTCCGCAAAGAAGTGGGAGCTGCCAAGAGTCTTTTGCAAAAATTGATTAACTCAAATCCGGAGCAAAATGACGACCAAGGGCTCTAGAGTTTTCGTCAAAACGAGAGAAAATCTCTTTGCAATTGGTTTGACGACAATTTTTTTGATCGTCGCCCTGCTTTTGCGTTTTTTGATGCTCGACAATAAGCCTATTCATTTTGATGAGAGCATCAATATGTGGTTCGTGAAGAAGATTTGGGAGCAAGGGTATTTTACCTATGACCCAACCAATTATCACGGACCTTTGTTTTTTTATTTGGTTCATTTTTTTCAGCTTTTTACAGGGTTTGATTTTCTGAGTACTCGGATCGTGGCTAGCGTGTTTTCTTTTTTAACATTGGTCCTCCTGTGGTTTGGTCCGAAAGATCAAAGAACTCCGCTTCGCTGGGCGGCAGTGCTTTTGCTTTTTAGCCCGGCGATGGGATTTTACGGGCGGTCGGGGATTCATGAATCCAGTTTTGTTTTTTTTCAGGTTCTGACGATCTTATCAATGCATTTTTTTGTCGCGAGGGATTTTAAGAAATTTTGGTGGTATTTTAGCGCCGGTCTCTTTGGCATGATGGCCCTGAAAGAAACCTTTGTTATTTGGATATTGGCACTGCTCCCCACTATTGCGATTTCTTATGTACTTTTTGGCGATCGCAAATCCGCCAAAAAATCTCTTAGCGAGCTAAAAACAAGTTTTAAAACAGAATCAATAAGCTTTCCATTGTTGATAATTTTATTGATCTTTGGTGGCATTTTTACGGGCTTTGGCAGAAATCCTAAGGGCCTTGCGGATTTCTTTATTGCTCTTATGCCTTGGCTCAAAACAGGGATTGGGGGGAGCGGTCACCAAAAAGAATTTTTGTATTGGGCAAAAATAATTTGGCAGAATGATTTTGCTATTTTATCGGGATTTACCTTAGGACTTGTCTTTGTCCGAAAAAATCCTTGGTTAGTTTTTTATTCGCTCTTTGCTGTGATCAGCTGGCTTATCTATTCTCTGATCCCTTACAAGACTCCTTGGTGCATTATTTCAGTGCTTTGGCCCTTTGCGATGGCAGCGGGCTTTGGTTGCAACGAACTGATGGCAAGAATTGGCAGGCCGGCCCGAGCGGGGGTGGTGAGTGGTTTATTTATTTTAACGACTCTTCAATCCATGCAGATGTACAGGCTGCAGTTTCGCGATCCTATAGATATGGATCACGCCTATGTCTATGTGAACGCCACTTACCAAATGAAGGAGTTTATTGCGAAGGTGCAGGGGCTTCTTGAGAAGAATCCGCTTTTTCGTGAAAAGACTCTGCAAATAGGCGCAGAAGAGCCTTGGCCGTTTCCGATCGTTTTTTCAAAGTTCTATAAATTGAATTATCAAAAATACCTTGATCATGTCGAACCGGAGGCTTGGATTTACTTTGTTGACTCAAAGGATAAAACACTCTTTGAGTCGAAGTTGGTCCGCAAAGAGCTCTATAAGTATTTCGAACTCGAAACCAGGCAGAGTCGCGCCAAGACACGCGTTTATCTTCAAAAAGAGTTTTTTGAAGGCCTCTTCTCGTGGCCGCTCTTAGATTTGGTGAACCCATGATCCAGTCGGCTTTGTTGTTTTTGGCGACAAGCGGACTACTCGCCTGCATAGGATCCTTGGTGGTGGGTAAATTAACACCTGCAGTGAGCGTTATTTCATTTTTTCTCGCCTTAGTGTTATGTCTTTTTGAGAAAAAACAACGGAGTCCAGAGGCGAAGCTGGCAGCACTGCCTATTTGGGTGAAGCTTTTATACTTTCTGATTATTTTTGGAATTTACACCCACTCGATGTTTTTGTTTTACCTGAAGGATGGCAGTGATTTTTGGATTCAGAATGTCTCGAACCTTGGCGATCTTTCATTTCACTGGAATGTGATTCGCAATCTCGCAGGCGGAGCAAATTTTTGGCCTGAAAATCCGATTTATTTAGCTCATCGGTTTAAGTATCCATTCGGGATGGATCTGATCAATGCTATGTTTGAAGTTCTGGGCGTGGCAATTCAAACCCACCTGCCGCTGATCACGATGCTTCTGCTTTTTTTAACGATGGCTAGTTTGCATCTTGCGGGGGGGCCGCTCCTGGTTTTTGCGGTTTTCTTTAGTGCGGGTTTTTATGACTTTTTGTCGCCGAAAATATGGAATGTGGTTCAACTGCAAGAGAGTCTCGATTTTAAAAATCTTTTTTTGACGGTGCTGATAACGCAAAGGGGGATTGTTTATGCGCTTCCTGCGGGGTTGCTAATTTATCATCAGCTGACAAAGTTTTTTAGAGGGGAGTGGTCTCCTGCTATATACGAAAAAATAAGTTTGGGGATTATTTGGGGATCCTTGGCGTTCTTTCATTTGCACAGTTATTTTATTGTCAGCATTTATCTGGGGTGTTTAATTCTTTGGAATCGCTCTTTAAGAGTTTGGCTACCCACCTTGGTGCTTGCGATTTTTTTGGGGATGCCTTTTGTAATCGGGGCTCTCTTGCCAGAATCTGGAACCATAAGCCTGATCCACTGGAGTCGGGGTTGGGCTAGGCCTGAAAATGTGAACTATTTTTTCTACTGGTTTAAAAACTTTGGGCCTTGGTTGATGGCAATGATCGCGGTGATGGTGACTTTTTATCGTGAGCGGGATTGGAAAAAATTATTTCCGGCAGCTTTGGCCTTTTTATTATTTGTTTTATTTGCCCATTTGATCTTGGCACCTTGGGATTGGGACAATATCAAGCTTTTACTGTGGTGTTATATTTTTGGTCTCCTTGCGATTCGTGAAAAGCTATGGACACGAAGATCGACGTGGGCTCAGGTTGGGGTGTTTTTGTTATTCTGTGCGCCGGGATTGATGATTTTTGTCCACTCACTCCCACAATATACACGGGGTGCCCTTTGGGCTTCTGAGAGAGAACTCAATAAAGCCAAGGTGTTGCTAAAGGGGCGCGATGTCAATGAGGGGCTTCTCATCGCTCCAACTTACGATCACCCAGCCCTTTTACTTGGGTATAAACTTTATATGGGTTACCCAGGGCATGTGTGGTCGCACGGTTACAACTACATGGATCGTGAGGCTATTCTGACGAGTTATTTTATGGGAGAAATAGAGGGGCTTCCTCTCTTACCAAAGGGCCAGGTGAGATGGATCTATCGAGGCCCCCTAGAGAAGCGTCGAGAAAAAGAAGGATATAGCACCAAAGGCCTTTCCAAAGTGGCAGAAGCTCTAGATCATGAGTTGTATATTCTGAATAATAACTAGAGGCACATATGCGACATTTTATTTTGTTTTTTCTGTTTTTAACTTCTTTGCGAGTTTCCGCAGAACCTCTGCGAGTTGATTTTGAAAAAGAAATTTCAAAGTCCGCCGCTAAAAACCTATTTGACCTGGATCCAAAGACGAAGGAGTCCCAGCTTAATATTCTCTCACGCATGAAGTATTTCGAGATAAAGAAGCGCTGGAAAGAGTGCGCTTCTTTGGGAGCAAAGGTTGCGGCCGCACACCCAGAAATTCAGGGCTGGGTTGTTTCAAGTTGGCTTCGCTGCGAGCTGAAGAATGCGGAAGCGGCAAAAAGCAATAAGGGTCTTGAAAAAGTTTTTAAGTGGTTGAGGCAACACAAAGCTCTGTTGGTCGATGGGCCTTGGCAAAAAAACTTGTGGGAAGATTATATTTCGGCGTCGATACGCGCACTGGAAGACCAGCGTAATGAGGCTCGGATTAACGAGTTGCTCGAATATGACGAAAAACTAAATAAAGACGTCCGTGCCCAGCTGCTGGCCTATTCTGGCGAGCTTGCCGAAAACAAGAAAGACAAAAAAAAGGCCTTCTATTTTTACGAACAAAGTCTGCAGCAGAAGGAAGCTCGAGCGGTCCGTGATAAATATGATAGTATCAAAGACGCTCTCGGTCTGAAGTTTGAAGTCAAAAATACGACGAACGAAGGCGCAATTGATAGAGAGGGAGAGGAGGTCGTCCTAGAAGAAAAAATAAATAAGGCAATTAAAAGTAACGATTTTCTCGGAGCCCTTAAAGCCTCAGTGATTATACAAACTGAATATGTCGGAAGCCGCACGGCTCGTCGTCTGAAGGATCGGCCTTTCGAGATCTATTTGGATATTCTTGAAAATACATCCACCGAGGCGAAGCACGAAAAAGCTTTTCAAGAGCTAGAAAAAGTGGGTGCTTTGCGTCTAGCGGATTGGGCTCAGGTTCTTCATCGTCGTGCAAATTATGAGCAAGCGCTTATTTTTTCTGAGAGTGCTTTGGCTGAGCTGCACCAAACATCTCAGGCCACAGTGCTGTATTGGATCTCTGGGCGTTCCGCACACTTTATGGGTCAGTATGACCGAGCACTTGCGAATTTTAATAAATTGATTGAGTTTCATTCGGGATCTGATGAACACATTGAGGCCTTGTTGCGTGCGGGATTGATTCATTTGCGTCTTAAAAACTTTGCTGCGGCGAAGACGCAGTTTGAAAAATTAATTGCTCAAAAAAAGGATCGCTACGATCTTCCGGGAAGATATTGGTTGGTCCGGACTCTCGAAAACACCGATAAAGGCGCGGCCGCAGTAGAGGCGAAAGCCCTTATTGAAAAATATCCTTTTTCATATTATGGGCTTCGTTTATCTGCGGAGAGCGCAAGCGGGGACTATCAATGGCCTCAACACACCAGCAAATCTCAAACGATACTGAATTCGGTGTGGCTTACAGGCAGTCAGGCGACAGCTTGGTCACGTTTTAAGGTTTTGGCAAAAGCGGGCTGGCTTTTGGAGGCTCAAGCGGAGGTCCAGCAGTTCCCAAGCGTTCGAAGCCCTGGGCTTGAATATCTATTTGCAAAGTATCTTGCGCTGAATTTTCAGTACCCACAGGCAGTTCGCTTTATGGCAGAGGCGATGGAAACAGACTCTTCTTTGCGGACTCCCGAAAATTTGTCATTGGTTTTTCCGAAATCGTACTCGAGTATGATTGAGGCCGAGTCAAAGAAATATAATTTGAATCCTATTTTGATTCGCAGTTTAATTCGACAAGAAAGTGCCTTTGGTATTCGTGCCCAATCAACTTCTAATGCTCAAGGTTTGATGCAGCTCATTCCTCCAACTGCTCAAGATGTCGCTCGCCGTCTTTCTCTTAAGAAGCTTGAGATTTCAGAAGATGTGTACCGCCCTGAGGTGAATATTCCTCTTGGGACTTTTTATATTTCGCAAATGCTTGAGCAGTTTTCTGGAAACGTTCCTTTTGCGCTAGGCGCCTACAACGCGGGGCCCACTAAAATGAGAATATTTATTGAAGCCCGCGACGAGATAAAGAACTTACAGAGCAGCCCTTCGTCAAATCCTATCGATGAAATTTGGTTTGATGAGCTTCCGTGGTCAGAGACCAGCTTTTACATCAAGGCGATTTTAAGAAACTCTTTGTTATATAAATTGATCGATGCGGCAAAAATCGACTGGACCCTGGTCCTTTGGCAAGATCTGCACAGCAAAAAAGCAAATTTGAAGTGATGTTTTATTGTAAATCCCCTGGGTCTTTTGTAGCCTGAATTGACCCGGAGGATTCATGCAGAAAATTGTTAGCTCTATTTTAGTCGTGGCATTACTGAGTTCCTGTGCTCACTTTTCTAAAACGACTGGGGCGAATTCTTCAAAGGATGCCGTAGCTACGAATGGCGAGAATGGCACTGACGCTGGCGAATCGCAGTTGAAGGATCTCGAGTCTTTTCGTGTGAAAGACGCCGAAGGACCTCAGGTCGTGGATCAAGAATTAGAATCGATCCCCACCGAGGTCAACCCTCTTGTTGAACAGTGGATTGGCTATTTTCAGGGCCGAGGTCGTCGTCATATGGAGCGTTACTTAGCCAGATCGACCCGCTATGAAAAACTGATGAAGAAAGTTCTTAAAGACAATGGTCTCCCCGAAGATCTTTTTTATATTGCATTGATTGAGTCCGGCTTTAACACTCAAGCCCGCAGCCACGCAGCGGCGGTTGGTTATTGGCAGTTCATTCGCGGGACCGGAAAACGCTATGGTCTTGAAATCAGCACCATGGTGGATGAGCGAAAAGACCCTGTCCTTGCGACTCAGGCGGCGGCAGAATATTTCAAGGGACTTTACAGTGTGTTTGGTTCTTGGTATTTGGCGATGGCCTCCTACAATGTCGGAGAAAATCGCGTCAAACGCGAAGTGATGAACCACTACACCCGGGATTTCTGGGAGCTTGCAAAGAAAAAGCGCTTTCCAAAAGAGACGATCCATTACATTCCGAAATTTATAGCGGCCAAGCTGATTGCCAAAGATCCCCCCAAGTACGGGTTTGCTGAAATTGACTACATGACTCCCATTGAATTTGATCACGTGACTGTGGATCGTCCAGTCAACCTTCGAGTCATGGCTGAAAAGATGAGTATCAACTATGAGGACTTTAAGGATTTAAATCCTAAATTTAAGGGCGAGGTCGCTCCTCTCAAGGCAAACAACAAAATCGAGTTGCGCATTCCACCAGGAATGGGTGAGCAGGCGGCCATTGCTGCGAACGAAAGTATTGTTGAAAAAGTGGAGTATATAGCTGATCAGGGGGATACTGAGGTTTATCGTATCAAAAGGGGAGACAGTCTTCACTCTGTTGCGAGAAGGTATCGAACGTCGGTGGCCTACTTGCGTGACTTAAATGACATCCCCAAAGGAAAGCGGCTTCGTATTGGCATGAAGCTTTATGTTCCAGATCGTACTCCTGTGGCGCCGAAGAGAAATGTGATTGCCAAAAAGAATATTGAAAAAACTCCTGAGGTTGGTAGCAAAGTGCCAATGGCAGGGGGGCGATTCTATATTGTTCAATCTGGAGACACGCTATCGTCGATTGCGAAAAAATATGCGGTCAGCGTGAGCGAATTAAAGAAGGCGAACAATATTCGCAGGGGACGTCTGTTAAAGGTGGGGATACGGCTTGCGATCCCAGGGGCCGCAGATGGCCCGGCGAATGACGGAGCGAGACGGGCGCCGGCCTCTTCTGCAAAGAGAGCCGTCGCTTCAAAAAATCGCTATCACGTGGTAAAGCGTGGTGAGAATCTCACTCATATTGCCGAGAAATACAAAGTCTCATTGGATGATATTAAGGATAAAAACAAGATTAAGAATATTTCTAAAGTTTTTGTTGGAGCGAGAATCTTGATCCCTGAGGCCACTGCGATCGAGTAGGTCGAAAAAAAGTGCCCGCGAGAAATAGTCCTAATAACTCACAGGCTAAGGGGAATGAAACCAATCCGTGATAAATTTTTTTTAGTACTACCTTCCATTTGCATCACCTAATTCCTCGGGCGACTCATTACCTTTGGCAGACTGGCTGGCTGGCTCAAATTTCGAAGAGCTGAAGCCCCTGTAGCTTTGCGTCCCACCGTTTCCGATGGTTTGCCTTGAGGCAAAAGAAGGACAGAATCCTTAGAGTATGACCGCTAGGAACCTCCTTAATAAATTTAATTGGTTATTTTTTTAGATCAGATCTTTCTTTTTAGCGTCGTCACTTAGGTGACTTGTCATTGTGACTGCGATGGCAGACGTTCATTATGACTCCTCCCGTTGCAAGCTCTGGTTTGAGTAGAGCCTGTGTCATCGACAAGTCTAGAATACCCGGACCAAGGTCCGTTTTTCAAGAGAGGGGGGAGCGATTCTCAAATAAGTTCAAAAATGCCGTCTCAGCGTGAGAAGGTTCGCGATTTAGGTGATCGGCAGAAGTTCGCGAATGCGTTCGGCGATTCGTAAAAACTCCTGAGCCTCCGCTCCGGACTTGTGACTTTCAACAATCGGAACCCCGGCTTCGCAGGCAAGGCCGACGGAAGGGTTGAAGGGGACCTCGCCGAGTTTCGCGATCGCTTGGGCTTTCATGTAAGTCTCGAGCTCGCCTTTCGGAAACATTTGGATTTTTTCTCCGTTTGCTGGATTGATCATATAAGCCATATTTTCAACAAGTCCTAAGAGGCGAATGCCGACTCGGTTGAACATGTCGACGGCTCTTTTGACATCGGTGAGGGAGACGTTTTGCGGAGTAGAGACCATTACGGCACCGGCCACGGGGACCTTTTGGGCAAGCGATAGCTGGACATCTCCGGTGCCAGGCGGGAGATCAACCACGAGATAATCAAGCTCGCCCCAGTTCACATCACGAAGAAATTGGTCCATAGCTTTAAAGAGCATGGGGCCACGCCAAACAACGGCGGAGTTTTCATCGATAAGAAAGCCAATACTCATCAACTTGATTCCGTAGCGAGAGATGGGTTCAATTTTTTGTTCCGTGTTGATGGCGGGCTTTTGATGAAGGCTTCCTAACATACGAGGAATGCTCGGGCCATAAATATCCGCATCCAAGAGGCCTACTTTATTTTTTTGTCCGAGGGCGGTGGCCAAATTTGTGGCAACAGTGCTTTTGCCGACACCGCCTTTGCCAGAACTCACCGCGATGATGTATTTGACCCCCGGAATAGCTTGTTGCTGATCAAAAGGACTTGCTGCTGTCATAAAGAGAACTCCTTGATAATTGGACGCTCAACATCAATAATAAAAATTAAGTGAATAGCCAACAGTTTTTAATTTTAAATATCGCAATTTTGATTCTCTTTGTGTTCTGGTTTCTTGCTGGGCGGCGTAGCTCGCAAAAAAAACCGACGGCTTTGAGTATGAAGCGCGGGAATCAATCGCCCGGTGGTGTTTTGCAGAAAACAGAAGAAAAGGCCATTTCGGGACGTTACAGTCACTCGAAGTACCGTCAGTTTTTAGAGGAGGCTTCGGACCGAACAGCTCCGACTAAAGAGCTAAATATTTTGTTTATTTATAACGGCCACAGTTGGGATGCCTACGAGGTTTTGGGAGTCCCGGCGGGTGCTAATTTGGTGGATGTCACGTCCGCTTATCAGCAGACGCTCCGGACCGCCGACCCTGAGTCCCACGAATTTTTAGAGACGGCATTTAAAGCTATTTTAGCAAAAAAATAGTCCCCTACTTTGGGCGCAGTCCAGTAGTCACTCGACACTTAGTCATTTATTCTAAGTTAGCAAAAACCACTCAAATTTATGGGACATAAAATGAAGAAGTTTGTCGTCTACAGCATTATGATTTCTATGATTGCCTCCTCTGCACACGCACAAGATAACAAAGGCGTTAAAGACGTGAAGGAAGTTAAAGAAGTTAAGGAAGTTAAGGAAGTTAAAGAGTCCAAAGAAGTCAAAAAGGAGTCGGTCGTTATTCCGGCCAAAGAAAAACAAGAGGACATCCTTAAGGGACTTGATTATCCCGAGCTTCAGGTAGTCCCGCGGGCTTCAGATCGTTTGCTTATGGAGACTCAAAATGAGCGTGAGTACGGTTGGGTCGCATTTTGGCCCTATCAAGTATCTTCTGTCGCGACACTTTTGGCCGGCAATCGTTTGCGAGGAAATTATAATGACAGCGTGACGACCGAGGTACAAAAAAAAGACAGTGATAATATTGCGTTGAGTGCCATGGCCTTGGGGGTTGGTGGCTTGGGATTGTCGGTATTTTTAATTCGAATGGATCTCTACGGAGATGGATTTAAACGGGTCAAATCCGTTAAAGTCACAGACAAGCGTAGCGAGCTTTTGCGAGAGCGTTTATCCGAAGAGTCTCTCGAGAAGCCGGCGCACTTGATCAACATGTTGACGACAGTTTCTGTTGCCAGCAATCTGCTTGCCAATCTTGCTGTTATCAGCCAGGCCAATGCGGATGTTCGAAACTATGCGGCGATTGGTGTTGTGGCCTCGTTTTTACCGTGGATGTTTTCAAATCGCTACGTGGACAATTGGCAAAAGCAAGAAGAGTACAAACGCAAAATCTATACACCTCTGATTGGTTACGATTGGCAATTTGTTCCTAAAAATAAGAGTTTTCAACCTCAGCTCACCATGAACTGGCAGTTCTAAGGCGGATTCATGAGACGAATTTTGTTTTTTGTGACGCTTTGTCTTGCAGGCACGGCCTCGGCGATGGAAGTTAAATCCGCGCAGGAGCGGGAAAGTACGTATAAGACTGTGAAGCCCGAAATTGAGCCGCCAAAGCCTTGCGAAAGTTTTAACGAGTTTAAAAACACCTACGAAAAGCTCCTAGCCGAGGGGGACTTGGCCTTGAACGAAGAGAAGGCCGCAAAGCTTGCGTTAAGAGTAAGTCGCGGTTGTGATGGGGCCGCAAATCGATTTTTTAAAGCCTATGATATGATGAAAAAAACGGGAGTCGCTCTGACCAAAGCGGTTGATATCGGCCTTGAGTTTTCGGCATTGGATGATGATCGGTTGAAAAATTTCAACGAAGTCTTTTCGCGCATGTATCTGCAAAACACTTTTGATTTTGATTTTATAACTGCCTATAAAGTTAGCTTTCAACTGTCGAGGGATTACCAGGGAAAGGCCTCTGATGTCCGCGAGGACTTTATTAAGCTTGTGCGTTTTTGTACCAAAAATGACAAGGTGGGCTTGCCACTCAAGCAGTGTGCCGAGTTGTCTTTAATGCTTGTTGAGCACACTCCGAAATTTCCCGGTGGACTCTATAATGCTTTCGAAAAATTTTATAATTTCTTACGTTCAGACAAACGCATGGGAATTTCAGTTATTGAGACGATGAACTTAGTCCCGCAAATCTTCGCCTATGGTCCCAAAGCGCCCGAAAATTTTCAGAAATCAATGGAGTACTCTCTTTCGTCGAATAAAATTACAATTGATCACGTTAATGCGATGAACTTGGCGCTTCGCCTCGCGAGACAATCGATGGCCCAAGCGGGCGCTGAGGACTTTGATGATAATGCGACAAAAAAGTAATTTTATTTTTTTTGTCGGGGTGACATTTTTTATGCCACTGTCTGGTTTTTCAGAAACGCCAGCTTCATCGTCTTCTCCAAATCTCAAGCTGATTGAGAGTGCCGGCCAGAAGGTGCCAGTCGAGCTTGAGTGGGAAGAAATTCCAGGCGCTCGTCATTACGAACTCGAATTTCAGGATTTGAATGGAAAGGTTCTGAATACTTTTAAATCAACAAGTAACATTTTTAAATTTAAATTCAAGGTTGGTAAGTATATTGTCAGAAGCCGTGTGGGGGATAGTCGAAAGGTTTTTGGTGATTGGTCCCCTGCGACAGAGTTTGCGATTCAGCCACGGCCCGCCTTTGTAAATGAAAAAAGCGTGACGACTCCAGGAGTGATTGACCCCAAGACTTTAACTTCAGAAGTAGTTCTTCGTTGGGGAGAGGCGCCGGGGGCGGCGGAGTTTCTCGTTCGAATTCTTGACGAAAAAAAACAGGTCGTAAAAGAGGCCACGGTCAAAGGTTTTACTTACAAAGTGGATTTGCCTGCGGGAATTTATACTGTGGAGCTGACCTCTATTGGCTCTAACGGAATCGCCTCTGAGCCAATGACCTTGCCCGAAAAGGTTTCGATTCAAACCGTGCAGTTGCCAAAGCCTGAAATTGTTTTTGAAGAAGTTGTTGATCCGAAACATCCCGAGTCCAAGACTCAGCGTCTTCCTCAGACAAATGAGACACCCATTTTGCGTCTTAAGCCAAACTCCCTGAGTGAAACAGCGGGCTACCTCGAGTACAGTTATTTTTTTAGCGAGGAATGGCAGCGGGTTGGCGAGATCGGCGCGAAAGAGACAAATAAAGATATCGTTCTTGAAAGTGCTAAAAAGCCGGGCCGCTACCGACTGACGGTGTGGGCCGAGGCAAAGGGTCTTAACAAATCAGAAGCTGTGACCTACGAATTTGTGGTCAAACCTACCGCTTATTAAATTCATGGTCATCAGAAAATCGGTGACCATGAATGGGAGACTCAGCTGGATTGGTCTTAAAGGTCACACACTACTTTAAGAACTTCAACGAAGTGTCCGGATTGATCAAGCAACAGGATGCCATTACAGTTTTCATTTACAGGATTTGCGAACAGATATCCTTTAAAATTGAAGGGTACTTTTTGATCACGATAATTTTCATATCTAATCGAAAAGGCTGAGTTATCAACACAGTATTCAAGATCAAAGCGTTTTACTCCATACTTCGCAGAAACAGCCTTGCAGCCAACTTCCTTCCAGGATCTTTCGACTTGGATGGTTTCAGCAAATGACGAGCTTGAAGCGAGTAGAAACAAGCAAATAAAGATCTTTTTCATATAGCCTCCGTTATATTTTTTAATAGTTTATGCAGGAAAAATTCAAAGTTGCCTGATCCATTCGAACGGCAGTCAAATTAAGTACCATATTGCCCTGTTCATCGAATTTGATTTCCATGGTAGCTACGGAGCGCGTATGATATGGCATTTCGCCTGATTTAGGATCTGGAAAAGTCATGTAAGCGGATACGTCTCCTTTATATCTGTCGAAGTGCATATTCCAAAAATTTACATAACCTATTTGATTAAGTGATCCTGCTCTTGAAAATACCGCTTTTTTTACGTTGCCATACCGAGTGTTTAATAGTTGTAAAGAGCCACCATTAGAGCACTTGTATGTCGCCGCAATCATGTTTTGGTCTAAGTATTTTGAATTTGCGGACGCTAAGACTGAGCTCAGTAAAACTGTAAACACCAAAAGAAATTTGGCCACGATAAACCTCCTAAAGAGGTGACAAGGTACAATTAATTCATCGCCTTATCGATGGAAAAATTCCGGACGCGAGTTTCATTGAAAACAATTCATGATTGTACAAAATAGTGACTACGACCCAAAACCAAATCCCATCCGGCCAGCTATAGTTTATTTTAAACTGAGCCTTTTGAGGCGGCCACAGTCGGCACTCCTCAGGGGCTGCGTTTTTTTGAAGATCATGCCGGGATCTACTCTCACCCGAGTCTCTGACTTTGCTCCAGTTATGGCTTCAGAGGCAGTAGTCCTGAATTTTTAGCAGCCCATTGATTGTGTGCCTGGCAGAGGATCCTAAGGTTTTCAATTTCGTGCGTGCCTCCTAAGGCCAGAGGTTTTACATGGTCCACTTCGAGCCGGTGTTTGGCGGAGCATTTCCTTCGGGTGCTTGCATCCACGTATTCGCAAGTGTGATGAGCCTTCGTTAGAAGGTAACGTTTGGTTTTTATGGAGATGGCGGGACGATAGGGCTCAGATCTGTTTTTTGGTATTGCCTCAGATTGCGCGGGATCGAATTTTTTCGAAGCGGTGTTGCTTTGCGCTACTTTTACAGTTCCGTCCTCTCGACTCTCGTCGTTTTGTCTAATTTCAGGATGAGCAGTCTTCCCCATTCGAGACTGATTAAACTTCTTTGCAAGCTGAGTGAGGACCTCAGCCCAACTTCCATCTGGACATTGATGCGAAAGCAGGGCCTGGGCTTGCTTGAGACATTCAAATTGCTCCCGGGTCAAAGTGATTTCCATGCGCATGGAGTCGTCCCTTTGCGGCTTTGTAATTTCTTGAATCTTGGGTACGTGACCAAATTCACTAGCCAGGATCTTTTCGCTTTCAGAAGTGTTTTTGCGCTCCATAGCGACGAGTACTTCGGTGATTTTCTGAGAGGTCACGGTCATGCCTTTTTTCTTTTCTTCTTTAAGGCACTTCTGAACTTGCGTGAGTTGAGAAAGGTTTAAGGTCCCTGACTCTATTTTTTCCGCAACTTCGGGAACTGTCCTTAAAAGACGGGCCGCCTGAATGCGCCGGTAAGCGGCGGACTCGCTATAGTGCAGGGCTTTTACCAGATAAGAGTAAAGACTTTCAAAACCCATTTTGAGATGCAATCCCCGCGAATCAACTTCGTTGATGTGCAGTAAAATTATGTGGGTGATCTTGCGCTCGGTGCGGGCGATCTTTTCGAGTCTGAGATTGAGTTCTTCGTTTGAGATCATTTTAAAGTCCATCGCATTTTCTCCTGCTTAAGTTCGGGAGAAATATAGCATAGGTTTTAGCGCGTGATTTTTACTGTTTTTCAAAGGGAAAGATGGTTCTTGGGTGATCCGTTTGCAAAGCCGCAAAGTGCCTAATTGCCCACAGGAAAGGCGAATGCCAGCAAGACAACTCCGACCGCGAATTCAAAAATAAATCGCAGCTATAGACTTTGTGTGCACTAGCAAAACACCCGCAAGCGAAAAATTCATGTCAGTAAAAAATAATTCAAAAATGCTGCAATGCTTATTCGTAGCGAACGTCAAAAAAATATCAATATCAAAAAAGAAGAACCCCCAATAAATCTGGCACTAAAACGGGGTAACCTCACACTAAAAACGACTCAACCTCAAACCTAAACCTCAAACCTAAACCTCAGCACTCATTACAAGGCAAGGTCACTACCTGACTTTTTTTCTTTGTACTCAGGTTTGAGTTTGCCCTGGTGGCACATATAACAGCTGGCCTCGGGGCCCTTTTTTCCGTCAAAGCCATTGGACTTGAGAGTTTCAACGATGCGAATATGGTCCTTTGAAATCTTGAAAGATTTTTTCTCATCAGAGGCAAAGTTTTGCACGTTGTGACATTCGGCGCAGGTGACCCCAAGCTGACGAGAGATGTTAATCATTTCTTGGCGAATCTTTTCTTCTTGGGCTTTGATGGCAACGGCAGATTCGGTGTGTCCCTTTGGCGAAAGAATGAGCATCACAATAAAAATGGCAGCTCCGAAAACAATGAGGGACTTGTAATATAGTGCGTTATTAGCCATGGCTTATCCTTGTTTCGAGCAGGAAGGAATCTCTCTGTCGAAGGTCTTCGAGGGGTTATTACTCTATGATATTTTCTAAGACTCCCTCCTCCCTTACAAGTCTGAATTGTTGACTGGTCTAGGGCCGGGTGTTACCCATTTATGAGTATCTTTTGGCATAGGGGCGTCTGTATGAAAGTGAAGCATCTCGAGGACTTAAACACGCTTGTCTCTCTCTCTAAACGTCGTGGCTTTGTCTTTCAAAGCAGTGAGATTTACGGTGGTCTCGGCTCCTGTTGGGATTATGGTCCGGTTGGATCTTTGTTGAAGCTGAATGTGAAGAGAGCCTGGTGGAATGCCATGACTCGCAGATCAGATATCGTGGGACTTGATGCTGCGATCTTGATGCATCCGACAGTGTGGAAGGCCTCAGGTCACGTCGATGGTTTTTCGGACCCGCTCGTTGACTGCAAAGATTGTAAGACCCGCTTTCGCGCGGACAACACGGAGTCTTATCTCAAAGATAAGAAATGCCCAAATTGCGGCAGCAAAAATTTGTCTGAGGAACGCAATTTTAATCTCATGTTTAAGACTCACATGGGGCCACTTGAGGATTCGGGTAGCGTTGTTTATCTGCGCCCCGAGACGGCACAGGGGCATTTTGTAAACTTCTTGAATTGTCAGCAGAGTTCTCGTTACAAAATTCCGTTTGGTATCGCTGCGATTGGAAAATCCTTCCGCAATGAGATCACTCCAGGAAATTTTATTTTTAGAACTCGCGAGTTCGAACAAATGGAAATGCAGTATTTTGTTAAGCCAGGTACCGACGAAGAGTTTTTTAAGCAATGGAAAGAAACTCGTTGGAATTTCTACCTCAAGTACGGAATCAAACCTGAGAATCTTAATTTCAAAAATCACG